>JADCDC010000353.1 GCA_020252385.1 Aestuariivirga sp. | reverse complement strand
CTGCCAGCCGCAGGTGATGGGCGCCTGCCTCGATCTCCTTGGCAATGCCGCGCGCACCCTCGTCATCGAGGCCAACGCCGTCTCCGACAATCCGCTGGTCTTCGCCGAGGATGGCGCGGTGCTCTCGGGCGGCAACTTCCATGCCGAGCCCGTGGCCTTCGCCGCCGACATGATGGCCATGGCGGTGGCCGAGATGGGCTCCCTCTCCGAGCGCCGCATCGCCGCGCTGATCGATAGCTCGATCTCGCTCCTGCCGCCCTTCCTGATCCGCAATCCGGGCCTCAACTCCGGCTTCATGATCCCGCAATGCACGGCGGCGGCACTGATGAGCGAGAACAAGCAGATGTCGCATCCGGCCTCAGTCGATTCGGCCCCCACATCGGCCAACCAGGAGGACCATGTCTCGATGGCCACCCATGGCGCCCGCCGCCTGGGGCCGATGAACGCCAACCTCGCACGCATCATCGCCATCGAACTGATGGCAGCCGCCGAGGGGCTGGACTTCCGCCGCCCGCTCCTGTCCTCCAGCCTCATCGAGGAGGCCCATGCGCTGGTGCGGGCCAAGTCCGCCCCGCGCGAGGAGGACCGCGAGTTCGCCACCGATACGGAAGCCATTGCCCGCCTCGTCGAGGAGGGCCGCTTCGCTCCCTTCGTGCCGGAGCTTCTCGCCGGTCTCGGCTGCCGCTAAGGACGGGGGCCCATGGCTCCGCTCCATCCCATCCCAGCGCTCGATGACGCCGCCAGGCGCTGGCCCAAGGCCGACGCCCTCGTCTTCCCCCACCAGCAGGCGCGGCGGAGCTTCCTGAGCCTCAAGGCCGAGGCATTGGCGCTGGCAGGTGCTTTGAAGGCGCGCGGAATCGCTCAAGGCGATCATCTCGCACTTCTTGCCGAGAACCGTGTCGAATGGCCTATCGTGCAACTGGCCTGCGCCGCCCTCGGCGCGGTCGTCGTGCCGCTCAACACCCATTACCGGCGGGATGATCTCGCCTATGCGCTGAAACAATCGGATGCCAGGGCGCTGATCTGTTCCACCGCTTTCCGCTCCAATCCCTATCTCGAGAATGTCACGGCCTTGAGGCCCGCGCTGCCGCATCTCGCCCATGTCTTCACGCTGGAGGAGGATTATCCCCGGCTCGTGGCGGAGGCGCGTGATTTCGAGCCAGTATCTCCAAACCCTGATACCCCGGCGGCCCTTCTCTACACCTCCGGCACCACGGGCTTTCCCAAGGGAGCGCTCCTCTCCCACCGCGCCATGATGCTGGTGGCGTCGAACAGTGCAGAGCGCCTCGCCGTCACGGCGGGTGACCGCTGGACCTCCATCATCCCGCTCTTCCACTGCGCGGGCTGCATCCTCAACCTGCTGGGTTGCCTCAGCCGCGGTGCGGCCTATGTCGGCGTGCCGGGCTTCGATCCGGAAACCATGTTCCGTATCATCGAGAGCCAACGCTGCACGCATCTCTCGGGCGTTCCGACCTCCTATCTCGCCATGCTCGATCACCCGGCGCGAAAGGACTACGACCTCTCGTCGCTCAAGGCCGGAAGCTGTGGCGGAGCGGATTGCAACCCCGATGTGCTGCGGCGCTGTGCGGAGGAATTTCCCATGCCGGGCCTCGCCCAGGTCTATGGCCAGACCGAGGGCGGAACGCTCTTCGCCTGCCCGCGGCATGACGATCCCTTTCGCTGGGAAACGGCGGGCCTGCAGCTGCCGGGCTATGACGTGCGCATCGCCGACCCACAGACGCTCACGCCGCTCGAGGCTGGCGAGATCGGTGAAATCCAGGCGCGCGGGCCCATGGTCATGGAAGGATATTACAGGAACCCCGAGGCCACCGCCGAAACCATCATCGATGGCGGCTGGCTGAGGAGCGGTGACCTCGGTTTCCTGCGCGCGGATGGCCGGCTGGTCATCGCCGGCGGCCGCCTGCGTGACATGATCATCAGGGGCGGCGAGAACATCTATCCCGCCGAGATCGAGAACGTGCTGCAGCAGCACGAGGCCGTGGCGGAGGCCGCCGTCTTCGCCTTGCCCGATGATTACTATGGCGAGATCGTCGCGGCGGCGGTGAAGCTCAATGGCCCCGCTTCGGCCTCGGCGCTCCAGGCTTTCTGTGCGGCGCGCATTGCAAGGTTCAAGGTGCCCGCCCTAATCTACATGGTCGAGCGCTTTCCGCTCACGCCCTCGGGCAAGATCCGCAAGGTGGAACTGCGCGAATGGGCCAGGGACAAGCGCATGGAGACACTCCCGTGAAGAGCCTCACCTTCTGGTTCGACGTGCATTCCCCCTGGGTCTATCTCGCGTCCTTCCGCGTGGGCGACATCGTGCGCAAGCACGGGCTGGCGCTCGACTGGCGGCCTTTGCACCTGCCCCGTCTCATGGATGAGATCGGCGGCATCAAGCCGCTCGAGGCCTCCCCGCAACGCGTCGCCTGGTTCCGCCAGGACATTCGCGACCACGCGGAGCTCTATGGCGTGCGGCTGCGCGTCCATCCGCAATATCCCTTGCGCAATGCCCGCGCACTCCGCACGGCGATCCTCGCCGCCGATGAAGGCAAGGCCGAAACCTATGTGCGCCTCGTCCTCAAGGGCTACTGGTCGGAGCGGGCGGACATCACCGACCTCGACCAGCTGGCGCGCTGGGGCGAGGCGGCGGGGCTCGACCCCGAGAAGGTGAAGGCCGCCGCCGTCAGCGACAGCTACAAGCAGCGCCTTGACGACAACACGCAGGAGGCAATTGCGCGCGGCGTCTTCGGCGTGCCCACCGTCGATACCGGCTCAAAGCTCTACTTCGGCAATGACCGGCTCGAGCTTCTCGACATTCACCTGGGCCAGGGCAAGCACCTCCCGGCCTAGGCTTACCCCTTGGCGAGGCGGCCCTTGTCCTTCAGGTGCTGGACCACGATGTCAGCCGCACCCTCGGGCGTCACCTTTGCCGTGTCGATGCGGATCTCAGGATTCTCCGGCGCCTCGTAGGGTGAGGAGATGCCGGTGAAATGCTTGATCTCGCCGCGCCGCGCCTTGGCGTAGAGCCCCTTCACGTCGCGCTTCTCCGCCTCGGCGAGCTGGGTGTCGACGAAGATCTCGATGAACTCGCCGTCCTCCACCAGTTCGCGCGCCATCAGGCGCTCGGAGCGGAAGGGCGAGATGAAGGAGACGAGCACGATGAGGCCCGCATCGACCATCAGCTTCGCGACCTCCGCCACGCGGCGGATGTTCTCCACCCGGTCGGCGTCCGAGAAGCCCAGGTCGCGGTTCAGCCCGTGGCGCACATTGTCGCCGTCGAGGAGATAGGTGATGTGGCCTGCGGCATGGAGCTGCTTCTCGACGAGGTTGGCGATCGTCGACTTGCCGGCCCCCGAAAGCCCGGTGAACCACAGCACCGCGGGCTTCTGCCCGGCCAGTGCGGCGCGCGCCTGCTTGTCCACATCCACCGCCTGCCAGTGGATGTTCGCGGCGCGGCGGAGCGCGAAGCGGATCAGGCCCATGCCCACCGTGTTGTTGGAGAAGCGGTCGATGATGATGAAGGAGCCGATGTGCCGGTTCTCGATATAGGGCGCGAAGGCGATCTGGCTGTCGAGCTCGAGGTTGCACACGCCGATCTCGTTCAGCTGCAGCGTCTTCGCCGCCACATGCTCCATGGTGTTGACGTTCACCTTGTACTTCAGCTCCTCGAGCGTGCCCGGCACGGTCTTCGTCGATGACTTGAAGAGATAGGGACGGCCCGGCAGCATCGGCTCGTCGCTCATCCACAGGATCTCGACCTCGAACTGGTCCGATACCTCGACGGGGTCGTTCGCCGTGCAGATCACGTCGCCACGGCTGATGTCGATCTCGTCGGTGAGCGTGATGGTGAGCGACTGACCCGCGACTCCCGCTTCGAGATCGCCATCATAGGTGACGACCCGCTCCACGGTGGAGCTGCGGCCCGAGGGCAGCACCTTGATGGCCTCGCCAGGCTTCACCGTTCCGGACACGATGGTGCCGGAGAAGCCGCGGAAATTCTGGTTCGGCCGGTTCACCCACTGCACCGGCAGGCGGAACGGCTGCGAGGCCAGGTCATCATCTACCGGCACGGTCTCGAGATGCGCCATCAGCGTGGGGCCGTGGTACCACGGCATGTTGAGAGAGCGCGTGATCATGTTGTCGCCGAGCAGTGCGGAAACCGGGATCACGGTCACGTCGTCGGCACCCAGCGACTTGGCGAAGGCGCGGTAGTCGGCCTCGATGCGCTGGAACACCTCCTGGTCGAAGCCCATCAGGTCCATCTTGTTGACGGCGACGACGAGATGCTTGATGCCCAAGAGCGTGCAGATGAAGGTGTGCCGCCGCGTCTGCGTCAGAACGCCCTTGCGCGCGTCCATCAGGATGATGGCGAGATCGGCGGTCGAAGCACCCGTCGCCATGTTGCGGGTGTACTGTTCATGCCCCGGCGTGTCGGCCACGATGAACTTGCGCTTGTCGGTGGTGAAGGCGCGGTAGGCGACGTCGATGGTGATGCCCTGTTCGCGCTCCGCCGCCAGCCCGTCGACGAGCAGGGCGAAGTCAAGGTTGCCGCCCTGCGTTCCCATCTTCTTCGAATCGGCCTCGAGTGCGGTGAGCTGGTCCTCGAACAGCATCTTCGCCTCGTAGAGCAGCCTGCCGATCAGCGTTGACTTGCCGTCATCGACCGAGCCGCAGGTGATGAAGCGGAGCAGGTCCTTCTGCTCCTGCGCCTGGAGATAGGCCTCGACGTCGCCGCCGGTGAACTCGATGAAGCGCGTCATCAGAAATATCCTTCCTGCTTCTTCTTTTCCATGGAGGCGGATGCGTCCTTGTCGATGACGCGGCCCTGGCGCTCGGAGGAGGTGGCGACCAGCATTTCCTCCACGATGTCGAGGAGGCTCGTCGCATCGGACTCGATCGCCCCGGTCAGCGGGTAGCAGCCCAGCGTGCGGAAGCGGATCTTGCGCATCTGGGGCTGTTCGCCCGGGTTCAGGCGCATGCGCTCGTCGTCCACCATGATGAGCTGGCCGTCACGCTCGACGACAGGGCGCTCGGCGGCGAAGTAGAGCGGCACGATCTCGATCCCCTCGCGGTGGATGTATTGCCAGATGTCGAGTTCGGTCCAGTTGGAGAGCGGGAAGACGCGGATCGATTCGCCCTTGTTCTTGCGGGCATTGTAGAGGTCCCAGAGCTCCGGCCGCTGGTTCTTGGGGTCCCAGCGATGGCGGGAGTCGCGGAAGGAGAAGATGCGCTCCTTGGCGCGCGACTTCTCCTCGTCGCGCCGTGCGCCGCCGAAGGCCGCGTCGAAGCCGTATTTGTCCAGCGCCTGCTTCAGCCCGTCGGTCTTCATGATCTGGGTGTGAAGTGCTGAGCCATGGTCGAAGGGGTTTACGTTCTTGGCAACACCTTCCGGGTTTTTGTGGACGATCAGGTCCCAGTCGTATTTCTTCGCGGTGGCGGCGCGCATCGCATACATGTCGCGGAACTTCCAGCCGGTATCGACGTGCAGGAGCGGGAAGGGCGGCTTTGAGGGATAGAAGGCCTTGATCGCCAGGTGCAACATCACCGCCGAATCCTTGCCGATCGAATAGAGCATCACCGGCTTCTCGCATTCGGCCGCCACCTCGCGGATGATGTGGATCGATTCCGCTTCCAGCCGCTCGAGATGGGTCAGGTTCGCAGACCCGTTCCTCGGCGCGGGCTTCGGGGTTTCGGCCAGCGCCTGACTTGCGATCCAGCCCCTTACCTTGTCGATGGTGCGGGTCGAGGGCGAACGGCCCTTCCTGAGGTCGAAGACGAAGTTGGGGTCTCCCAGCGCCTGCTTGCCGAGCGCCGTCGGCTCGAGGCCGGCGGAGGCCAGGAAGGACTCGATCTCCGAGAGGAATGAGCGTGCAACCGTATCCATGATAGGATTTTGCCTTCTATGGTGGCGTTGTCGCCGGCACTTAGCGCATTTCCGGGTGCTTGAATAGGAGAATTGCTGAGAGAAACTCAATCAAAACGAACATTGAATAGGTTTCATCCTATCTGCCATTCACTGTCCGTGACTTGAGGTCTCCTTCGTGACGGTATAATGAATTTCCCCGGAGGAACCGCGTTGGACAAGGGCAACGGACGCAAACCGGCCAAGGCTTCCGGCCTGCCTTATCAGGACCCCCATGGCCAGGGGGGTGCTCAAGGCAAGCTGCTGGAGCAGGCCATCGGCCGTGAGGTGAAGGGCTTTCGCGAGAAGCTGGGCCTGACGATCGCCGAACTCGCCAAGGCGGCCAACATGTCGGCCGGCATGCTGTCCAAGATCGAGAACGGCGCCACCTCGCCCTCGCTCGCCTCGCTGCAGGCCCTGGGCCAGGCGCTGCAGGTGCCGGTCACCGCCTTCTTCAAGGGCTATGAGGAAATCCGCGACGCCACCTTCGTCAAGGCGGGGCAGGGCCTCACCATCGAGCGCCGCGGCACCAGGGCTGGCCACCAGTACCAGCTCCTCGGCCACAGCCCGCACGGGCCGGTCACGGTCGAGCCCTATCTGATCACGCTCACCCACCAGTCGGACGTCTTCCCCACCTTCCAGCATGCGGGGATGGAATTCCTCTACATGCTTGAAGGCAACGTCGTGTACCGCCACGGCGACAAGACCTACGACATGCATCCCGGTGACGCGCTGTTCTTCGATGCCGAGGCGCCGCACGGGCCGGAGGAGCTGAAGAAGCTGCCGATCCGCTATCTCTCCGTCATCAGCTACCGTCGCGAGGATTAGCATGCACCGTTTCCGCCGCGGGCTCGCCGTTGCCCTGCTCATGGCCATCTGCCTGCCCGCCCGCGCCGAAGTGCCGGCGGAAGGGCGCTTCGTGGCCAGCAAGGCCTGTCCGGCCCTGCAGTCGATCCGCAAGCAGACGAACCCCGGCGATGTGACGATTGAGCCCGGCACCGCCTATGCGGTCATCGCCAAGAACCAGAAGACCCCCACGCATTACCGGATCGAGGTGCCGGGCGCGGAACCCTCCGCGCGCTGGGTCGCGGCGGAGTGCGGCACTCCGGAAGCGGCGGCAGCGGCCGCCCAGCCGAAGTCGCCCGCAGCGCAGCCCGCCGCGCGTGGGCCAGCTTACGTGCTCGCCATCAGCTGGCAGCCCTCCTTCTGCGAGGGAAATGCCAGGAAGCGCGAGTGCCGCTCCCAGACCAACCGCCGCTTCGACGCCTCGAACTTCACGCTCCACGGCCTCTGGCCGCAGCCTGGCACCAACATCTACTGCGGCGTCAGCCGGCGGGACCGGCTGGCCTCCTCCGAGGGTGACTGGGAGGACATTCCCCCGCTCCGGCTGAGCCTCAGGACGCAGGCCGCCCTCGAGGAGGCGATGCCCGGCCAGCAGTCCCATCTCGACCGGCATGAGTGGATCAAGCACGGCACCTGCTATCCCGGGCGCGATCCCGAGGCCTATTACCGCGACTCGCTCCGCCTGCTGGCAGAAGTGAACGGCTCGCCCGTCCGGCAGTTCATGGCGGCGAACATTGGCAGGGACGTCACGGTCGAGCAGATCCGCTCCCGCTTCGACGAGGCCTTCGGCGAAGGTGCGGGCGAGCGCGTGCGCCTGGCCTGCCGGGACGACGGCGGCCGCCGCCTGGTGGCCGAACTCACCATCGGCCTCAGGGGCGACATTCCGGGCGGGGGCCAGATGCGGGACCTGATCCTCGCGTCCTCGCCCACCGATCCGGGCTGCCCCGGCGGGATCGTGGACGCGGTCGGTCTGTAATAGGCGCAACGCGCGGCTGCAATTCCTTCGGTGAAATAATTGTTCCTCGTAGTTGAAAGCCCGTCGGCGGGCTGGTAAGCTCCCACCTTCATCCAGACGAGGATATGGCCATGTGTGGCATTGTCGGACTTTACCTGAAGAACCCCGCGCTGCAGCCGCAGCTCGGCGCCATGTTCAAGCCCATGATCATCGAGATGACGAACCGCGGGCCGGACTCGGCCGGGGTCGCCATCTACCGCAACCCGGTGAAGGCCAACGAGATCAAGTTCTCGCTCGCCCATGACGATCCCGCCTATAATTGGAAGCATGTCGATGCCGGCCTTGAGGAAGCGCTCAGCTGCGATGCCCGGGTGGAGCAGATCGGCAACCACTGCATCCTCGTCACCACGGCGAAGGAGGACGAGGTCACGGCCTGGCTCAGGAAGAACGCGCCGGGCGTGCGCGTCGTGGGCTCCGGCCACACCATCGAGATCTTCAAGGAAACGGGACTGCCGGAGAACGTCTACAGGAAGTTCGATCTCGCCTCGGCCTCCGGCACCCACATCATCGGCCACACCCGCATGGCCACCGAGAGTGCCGTGACGACCGCCGGTTCGCATCCCTTCGCCACCGGAGCCGATCTCTGCCTCGTGCACAATGGCTCGCTGTCGAACCACAACCGCCTGCGCGAAAACCTCCGCCGCGAGGGCATGGAGTTCCAGACCGAGAACGACACGGAAGTGGCCGCCGCCTACATGACGTGGAAGCTCCGGAATGGCGCAACCCTCAAGGAGGCGCTGCAGGACGGGCTGAAGGACCTCGACGGATTCTTCACCTTCCTCGTCGGCACTGCGGATGGCTTCGCCGTCGTGCGCGATCCCATCGCCTGCAAGCACGCGGTGATGGCCGAGACGGATGACTGGGTGGCGATGGCCACCGAGTACCGCGCCATCGCGCATCTTCCGGGTGCGGACGATGCCAAGATCTGGGAGCCCGAGCCCACCACCATCTACACCTGGGGCGGCAACGCCTGACCGGTCAAGACACATTCCGCAGCAGGGACGGACACCACATGAACGAACTCGATCTCAAGGCGGTCGGCGTCACGGCCATCAACCAGAAGCTCTACAAGGTCCCGCGGGATTCGAACGAGCGTCATTGGGTGATCAGGAACCCGATGGGCCAGCATGCCATCGCCTGCGGCCTCGACGGGCCGCTCGCCGTCGACATCATGGGCCATGTCGGCTTCTATTGCGGCGGCATGAACAAGGAAGCCGAGATCACCGTGCACGGCCATGCCGGCGTCGGCGTCGCCGAGAACATGATGTCGGGCGTCGTTTGGGTGAAGGGCAATGCCTCCGAATCGGCCGGCGCCACCGCCAATGGCGGGCTCCTCGTCATCGAGGGCGATGCCTCCTCGCGCTGCGGCATCTCCATGAAGGGGGTGGACATCGTGGTGGGCGGCTCCGTCGGCCACATGTCGGCCTTCATGGCGCAGCGCGGCAACCTCGTGGTCTGCGGCAATGCGGGCGAGGCGCTGGGCGATTCGATCTACGAGGCCCGCCTCTATGTGAAGGGCCGGGCCGACAATCTCGGCGCCGACTGCATCGAGAAGGAGATGCGCCAGGAACACCTGGAGGACCTGGCGAAGCTCCTCGAGCGCGCCAAGATGAAACACCGGCCGCAGGATTTCCGCCGCTACGGCTCCGCCCGCAAGCTTTACAACTTCAACGTCGATCACGCCGACGCTTACTGAGGCTCATCACCCATGGACATGAACACGCCCCGCACGCCGCCGCGCAAGTCCGCCACCTTCGACGACTACACGCTGGCCGAAATCCGCCGCGCCGCCACCACCGGCATCTATGACATCCGCGGCGCGGGCGCCAAGCGCAAGCTGCCGCATTTCGACGATCTCCTGTTCCTCGGCGCCTCGATCTCCCGCTACCCGCTCGAGGGCTACCGCGAGAAGTGCGGAACGGACGTGGTCCTGGGCACGCGCTTCGCCAAGAAGCCCCTGGAACTCAAGATCCCGATCACCATCGCCGGCATGAGCTTCGGCTCGCTCTCCGCACAGGCGAAGGAGGCTCTGGGCCGGGGCGCCTCGATGGCGGGCACGTCGACCACCACGGGCGACGGCGGCATGACGCCGGAGGAGCGCGGCCAGTCGAAGCACCTCGTCTACCAATACCTTCCCTCGCGCTATGGCATGAACCCCGATGATCTCCGCAAGGCCGATGCCATCGAGGTCGTGGTCGGCCAGGGAGCGAAGCCCGGCGGCGGCGGCATGCTCCTGGGCCAGAAGATCTCGGACCGCGTGGCGCAGATGCGCTGCCTGCCCAAGGGCATCGACCAGCGCTCCGCCTGCCGCCACCCGGACTGGACGGGCCCCGACGATCTCGAGATCAAGATCCATGAGCTGCGCGAGATCACCATGTGGGAGAAGCCGATCTATGTGAAGGTCGGCGGCACCAGGCCCTATTACGACGTGGCCCTTGCCGTGAAGTCGGGAGCCGATGTCGTGGTGCTGGACGGCATGCAGGGCGGCACCGCCGCCACCCAGGAAGTCTTCATCGAGCATGTCGGCATTCCCACACTCGCCTGCATCCGTCCCGCGGTGAAGGCGCTGCAGGATTTGGGAATGCACCGCAAGGTGCAGCTCATCGTGTCCGGCGGCATCCGCTCAGGCGCTGATGTGGCGAAGGCGCTGGCGCTGGGTGCGGATGCGGTGGCGATCGGCACGGCGGCGCTCGTGGCGCTGGGCGACAATGATCCGCATCTCGAAGAGGAATACCGCGCCCTGGGCACCACGGCCGGCGCTTACGATGACTGGCACGAGGGCCGCGACCCGGCGGGCATCACCACGCAGGACCCGGTGCTGGCGGCGAGGCTCGATCCCGTCAAGGCCGGCCGGCGACTGTCCAACTATCTCAAGGTCATGACGCTCGAGGCGCAGACCGTGGCGCGCGCCTGCGGCAAGAGCCACCTGCACAACCTGGAGCCCGAAGACCTCTGTGCACTGACGGTCGAAGCAGCCGCCATGGCGCAGGTGCCGCTTGCCGGAACGGGCTGGATTCCCGGCCGCGGCGGGTATTAAGATCGTCAGGGGAATTCCCTCCGGCCGCGCGGCCGGAGGGCAACAATCATAAACTCGGGAGTGATACGTATCATGGGCGATCTCGCCTCCTATGCCAAGGAACACGGCATCAAGTTCTTCCTCTTCAACTTCACCGACCTGTTCGGCGTGCAGCGCGCCAAGCTCGTTCCGGCAGAGGCCGCGGGCAAGATGCAGAAGGCGGGTGCAGGCTTTGCGGGCTTCGCCACCTGGCTCGACCCGACGCCGGCCCACCCCGATCTCCTTGTCATGCCCGACACCGACGCCGTCATCCCGCTGCCCTGGCGGCCGGAGGTGGCCTGGGTCCCGGGTGAGCCGTGGATGAACGGCGAGCCGCTCGCCCAGGCGCCGCGCGTGGTGCTGCGCCGGCTGATGGAGCAATATGCCAAGAAGGACATGAAGCTGATGGCGGGCGTCGAGCCCGAGTTCCATCTCATCAACGCCGATGGCTCGGCCGTGTCCGACCATCGCGACACGGCCGACAAGCCCTGCTACGACCAGGCGGCCATCATGCGCCGCCTCGACGTCATCGGCGAGATCTGCTCGACGATGACCAAGCTCGGCTGGGGCCCCTACCAGAACGACCATGAGGACGCCAATGGCCAGTTCGAGATCAACTGGAACTTCGCGGACGCGCTGACCACGGCGGACCAGCTCGCCTTCTTCAAGTTCATGGTGAAGTCGATCGCCGAGAAGCACGGGCTTCGCGCCACCTTCATGCCGAAGCCCTTCATCAACCTCACCGGCAATGGCTGCCACGTGCATCTTTCGGTGTGGAACAAGGCGGGCAAGAAGAACCTGTTCGACGATCCGAAGGGCGAGCTTGGCGTGTCGAAGCTCGGCTACCACTTCCTCGGCGGCCTGATGCACCATGCCGCCGCCATGTGCGCCATCACCAACCCCACGGTGAACAGCTACAAGCGCATCAACGCGCCGCGCACCATTTCTGGCGCCACCTGGTCGCCGTCCTCCATCACCTATGGCGGCAACAACCGCACCCACATGGTTCGCATCCCCGACGGAGGCCGCGCGGAATACCGCCTGCCCGACGGTGCGGCGAACCCCTACCTGCTGCTCGCCTCGATCCTGGTGGCCGGCATGCATGGCGTGGAAAAGCAGATCGACCCCGGCAAGCGCCTCGACATCGACATGTATGCCGAAGGCCACAAGATCAAGGACGCGAAGAAGCTGCCGCTCAACCTGCTCGACGCGCTCAGGAACTTCGAGCAGGACAGCTACCTGCAGGAGATGCTCGGCAAGGACGTTTCCGCGGGCTACCTCAAGCTCAAGCACAATGAGTGGAACCAATACTGCCGCCACCTCACGCAGTGGGAGCGCGACACCACGCTCGACTGCTGAGGCAGCTTTCGAACCGATGAAGCCCGGCGCCACCGAGGTGACGCCGGGCTTTTTCTTGGCTCAGGCGAGAAGTGCTGCCTTGTTGTGCTGCGCGTAGTCGCGAAGCGAATGCGGCGCGCGGCCCGTGAGCGCCATGACGTGATCCGTGACACCTCCACTCCAGCCCTCGCGCACGGGGTGGAAGAGGGAGGTCACGAACTGCGCATAGTCCGCGGGAAGCCCGGCCCCGGTCAGAACGGAGACAAACTGTTCCGGCTCCATGTGCTGATAGGCGATCTTCCGGCCGAGCACGCCTGACAGGGTCTCCGCCGCCTCCCCATAGGAAAGTGCCGCGGGGCCCGTCAGGTCGAAGGCCCTGTTTTCGAAGCGGGAGGAGGTGAGTGCTGCCGCGGCACTGGCCGCGATGTCGCGCACGTCGATGAAGGACGACGTGCCGTTCGCCGCCGGCACCGAGATCTGGCCATGGGTGACGCCGTGCTTCCAGAAGCTGTGGAAATTGTCGGCAAACCAGTTGGGCCGCAGGATCACGTAGGGCACGCCCGCCTTCTCGACGGCGAGTTCCACCTGACGGTAGGGAATCGAATCGTCCGCATTCACGCCATAGGCGCTCTGGAACACGATCTTGATGCCGCGCGCCGCCGCCGCCGTGACCAGCGGCAGGAGCAGGCCCTTGCTGTCGGAATAGCCCCCCGGCAGCATCAGGAACATGCGGTCGACGCCGGCAAACAGCGTGTCGAGGTCGGGCTTCATGATGTCGAAGGCGACACCTTCCGCCCCATCGACGGGTTTTCCGCTGCGCGAGGCGGCCTTGACGGCCTCGCCCTTGGCAATCAGGTCCTTGACGAGCGGCCGGCCGACATTGCCGGTGGCGCCGATGACGAGAATCTTTGGCATTGTGCTGTTCCTGTTTCCGAGTTTCAGGTTTCCGTTGGAAACCAAGTGCGAAATGGATATATGATGGAGAATGGAAACCGCAAGGAAGCACCTTTTCCTCACCTGGTTACCTGCTGGAAACCGATCGCCATGAAATTCGACTACGACATCTACAGCGACCGCTGCCCGACCCGCGCCGTGCTGGACCGCATCGCGGACAAGTGGGCCCTGCTGATCCTCGACCGGCTGGCCCTGGGGCCCACGCGCTTCAACGTCCTCCGGCGCGACATCACCGGCATTTCGCAGAAGGTCCTGTCCCAGACGCTGAAGCTCCTGGAGCGTGACGGGCTCATCTCGCGCACTGCCTATCCCACCGTGCCCGTCACGGTGGAATATGCCCTCACACCCCTGGGCGAGAACCTGACCGAGGCGGTGGCCGCCTTCGCGCATTGGGCGGAGTCCAACATGGAGGCGATCCGCAAGGCGCAGCTCGCCTATGACCGGCGGGAGCGCCGTTCGGATGCGGGCGTCACCCCAAAGGCCTCGCGGTAGGCGCGGCCGAAGTGGCTCGCACTGGAGAAGCCGCAGCCCAGCGCGATTTCGGTGATCGGCACGGCGGACTGGCGCAGCAGGTCGCGCGCGCGTTCGAGGCGGAGGCGGCGGTAGTGCCCGGCATAGCTCGCGCCCATCTTCTCCGCGAACAGCCGGTCCAACTGCCGGGTTGACAGTCCAACGCGCCGCGACGTCTCGCTCCGCGTCAGCGGTTCGCCCGGATGGCTCTCCATCAGCTCCAGCGCCGCCGCCAGCCGGTCGTCGTGCACGCCGTAGCGCTCGGTCAGCGATGCGCGCTGTGCGCTCTGCGCGGGACGGATATCGGTGTGCATGAACCAGTCGGAGACGCGCCGGGCCAGGTCGGGGCCATGCTCCTCGGCGATCAGCGCATGCATCATGTCGAGCGGCGCGATGCCGCCCGCGCAGGTCAGGCGGTTGCGGTCCGCGATGTAGATCGAGCGGGTCAGCAGGATGTTGGGGAAGGCCTCCGCCACCGCGGGCGCATGCCCCCAGTGCACCGTCATGTGATAGCCGTCCATGATGCCCGCCTTGGCGAGGATCACCGGTCCGCCGGAGACCCCGCCGATCCGCACCCCCTGCGCGGCGAGGTGGCGGAGCCACGCAAGGGTCGCCCGGTCGCGGAAGGCGGCCGGGTTGCCGCCGGCGCAGACGAACAGGAAATCGAGATGGCCCGCCTCATCCGCCGCCACACAGGGCACGGTGGCGCCGCAGGAGGCCGCGACCGTCTCCGGCCCCGGCGTGACGTGGACCCAGCGGTAGAGTTCCTTCCCCGCCAGCAGATTGGCGGCGCGCAGGGGTTCGACCACCGAGGCATAGGACATCAGCGCGAAGCCCGGCACGAGGAGGAGGCCAACGGTCTGAGGCATGGCGCAAATCTATCAGGAAACGGCTTTCATCTGCAAGACGGGCGGCTGGCACCGGCCTACACAGGGGCAGTCAAGCTCCAGGACCAGCGCATGCGCTACAACGTCTTCTCGCTCCTCAGGAATTCGCTCTCCGGCCACAAGAACTGGCAGCCCGCCTGGCGGGAGCCGGAGCCGAAGACGGAATATGACGTCGTCATCGTCGGCGGCGGCGGTCATGGCCTCGCGACCGCCTATTACCTCGCCAAGGAGCACGGCCTCACCAATGTCGCGGTGCTGGAAAAGGGCTGGCTCGGTTCCGGCAACATCGGCCGCAACACGACGATCATCCGCTCCAACTACATGCTGCCCGGCAACAACCCCTTCTACGAATGGTCGATGAAGCTGTGGGAGAACCTGGAGCAGGACTTCAACTTCAACGCCATGGTCTCGCAGCGCGGCGTCCTCAACCTCTGCCACACGGACGCGCAGCGCGATGCCTTCGCCAGGCGCGGCAACGCCATGCGGATCGACGGTGTCGATGCCGAACTCCTCGACCGCGAGGCGGTGCGCGAGATGTATCCCTTCTTCGACTATGACAATGCGCGCTTTCCCATCAAGGGCGGCCTCCTGCAGCGGCGCGGCGGCACGGTGCGGCACGATGCGGTGGCCTGGGGCTATGCCCGAGGCGCCGACAGCCGTGGCGTCGACATCATCCAGCACTGCGAGGTGAAGGGAATCAGGATCGAGAACGGCAAGGTCCTGGGGGTCGATACCAACAAGGGCTTCATCCGCTGCAAGAAGCTGGGCCTCGCCACCGCCGGCAACTCCTCCGAGACCGCGGCGATGGCGGGCATGAAGCTGCCGATCGAGAGCCATGTGCTGCAGGCCTTCGTGTCGGAGGGCCTGAAGCCATACATCGACGGCGTCGTCACCTTCGGCGCCGGCCATTTCTACGTCTCGCAGTCGGACAAGGGCGGCCTCGTCTTCGGCGGCGACATCGACAGTTACAATTCCTACGCAAGGCGCGGCAACCTGCCGATGGTGGAGCATGTGGTGGAGGCCGGTGTCGCCATGATCCCGTCGCTCGCCCGCGTGCGCGTGCTCCGCTCCTGGGGCGGCATCATGGACATGTCGATGGATGGCTCGCCCATCATCGACAAGACCCACATCCAGGGCCTCTACCTCAACGCCGGCTGGTGTTACGGCGGCTTCAAGGCGACGCCCGCGTCCGGCTGGTGCTTCGCCCACACCATTGCGAAGGACGAACCCCACAAGCTCAACGCCGCCTAGCGTCTCGACCGGTTCAGGACCGGCCACCTGATCGACGAAAAGGGCCAGGGCGCCACGCCGAACCTGCATTGACGGATCAGAGACCATGCTCATCCCATGCCCACATTGCGGAACGAGGCCCGTCGAGGAGTTCACCTTCCTCGGCGATGCCTCCGTCACGCGGCCGACCAGCAATGACCCTGCCTCCATGGAGCAGTGGTACGACTACGTCTACCTGCGCGCCAATCCGCGCGGGCGGTTCGCGGAGTTCGCCCACCACTCCGGCGGCTGCCGCGCCTGGCTCGTCGTCACGCGCAACACCGAAACGCATGAGGTTTACGGGGCGGTGACGGCGCGCGACTACGCCCGGGCGAAGGGAGCGAAGGCATGACCTCCTTCCGGCTTTCGAAGGGCGGCCTCATCGACCGCGCGGCACAATTGTCTTTCAGCTTCGACGGCAAGCGCTTCACCGGCCACAAGGGCGATACGCTGGCCTCGGCACTCCTTGCCAATGGCGTCACGCTGATGGGCCGGTCCTTCAAGTATCACCGGCCGCGCGGGCCCATCACGGCGGGGGCGGCGGAGCCCAATGCGCTGGTGGAACTCCGCGAGGGCGGCCGCAAGGAGGCCAACACGCGGGCCACCATGGTGGAACTCTATGACGGCCTTGTCGCCGCCAGCCAGAACCGCTGGCCATCGCTCGACTTCGACGTGGGAGCGGTCAACTCGCTCGCCTCGTCGATCTTCGTCGCCGGCTTCTACTACAAGACCTTCATGTGGCCGAAGAGCTTCTGGGAGAAGATCTACGAGCCCCTGATCCGCCGCGCGGCGGGCCTCGGCACAGCGTCCAAGCTTCCCGACCCCGACAAATACGAGAAGGCCTATGCGCATTGCGACCTGCTCGTGATCGGCTCCGGCCCCACGGGGCTGATGGCAGCACTGGCGGCGGGGCGCGCGGGCAAGCGCGTGATCCTGGCGGACGAGGGATCGGCACTCGGCGGCTCGCTCCTCAACGAACGCGAGGAGATCGGCGGAACCTCCGGCCTCGACTGGGCGATGGGTGTGCTGGCTGAGCTCGCCTCTCTGCCCAACGTCACCCTCATGCCGCGCACCACGGTGATCGGCTGGTTCGACGGCAACATCTTCGGCGCCGTCGAGCGCGTCAGCGACCACGTGGCGGCACCCGACCCGCATGAGCCGCGCCAGCGCTACTGGAAGATCATCGCCAAGCGCGCCGTGCTGGCGGCGGGTGCGGAGGAGCGCCCCGTGGCCTTCGGCGGCAACGACACGCCGGGCGTGATGCTGGCCTCCGCCATGCGGACCTACGCCAACCGCTATGCCGCGGCGGCGGGCAAGTCCGTCGTCGTCTTCGGCAACAACGACCATGCCTATCGCACCGCGCGGGACTTGAAGGCGCATGGCGTCCACGTCGAAGTGATCATCGACAGCCGCAAGGAGTCCGGGGCCGATGCCGCGGGCGTTCCGGTGCTCAGGGGCCGCATGGTGGCGGATGTCACGGGCGGCAGGGCGGTGAAGGCCGTCCACCTCACCGATGGCACGCACATCGCCTGCGACGCGGTTGCCATGTCCGGCGGCTTCAGCCCCATCGTCAACCTCGCCTGCCACAAGGGCGCAAAGCCCCGGTGGGATGCGAACCTCCTCGCCTTCCTGCCGCCCGACACGGGTGCGGCCTTCACGGCCGCGGGTGCGGCGGCCGGAAAGATGCTGCTGTCCGAATGCCTCGCCGATGGCGCGGCGAAGGGTGCTGCCGATGGCCGCGCCATCTCGGTGCCCACCTGCCGCGACGAGGCCCATGCCATCGCTCCCCTCTGGTGGGTGAAGGAATCGCAGGGCAAGGCCTTCATCGACTACCAGAACGACGCGACCGCCAAGGACCTGCCGCTCGCCGCGCGCGAGGGCTACAAGGACATCGAACTCGCCAAGCGCTACACCACCACCGGCATGGCGACCGACCAGGGCAAGCTCGGCAACGTCAACGCCATCGCCATCATGGCGGAGGCGACGGGCCGCTCGATGGATGAGGTGGGCACCACCACCTTCCGGCCCTTCTACACGCCCGTCGCCTTCGGCGCATTCGCGGGTCCCTTCACCGGCCATCATTTCCAGCCGGTGCGCAAGACGCCGCTGCATGACTGGGCGGCGGAGCAGGGCGCGGTCTTCGTCGAGACCGGCCTGTGGATGCGCTCCTCGTGGTTTCCGCGCAAGGGCGAGGACTGGCTCGCCGCCGCCTCGCGCGAGGTGCTGGCGACGCGGAGCGGCGTGGGCCTCTGCGATGTCTCGACCCTGGGCAAGATCGACGTGCAGGGCAGGGATGCCGGCCAATTCCTCGACAAGCTCTATTGCAACACCTTCTCCACGCTTGCCGTCGGCAAGGCGCGCTATGGCCTCATGCTGCGCGAGGACGGCATCGTCTCTGACGACGGCACCACCTCGCGGCTCGCCGAGGACCATTATGTGATGACCACGACCACGGCGAATGCCGCCAAGGTCATGGCGCAGATGGAGTTCGCGCACCAGGCGCTGTTCCCCGATCTCGACGTCACCTATGTCTCCGTCACCGAGCAATGGGCGCAGATGGCGGTGGCGGGGCCGAAATCCCGGGCCACCCTGCAGAAGATCGTCGATGGCCTGGCGATGTCGGACGAGACGGTTCCCTACATGGCCGCCCTCGAGGTCTCGATTCTCGGCGGCATTCCCGCCCGCCTGTTCCGCCTCTCCTTCTCGGGCGAGCATGCCTATGAGCTGGCCGTTCCGGCGGACTACGGCAACATGGCGGCGCGCGCGCTGATGCAGGCCGGTGCCGAGTTCGGCATCGTTCCCTATGGCGTCGAAGCGCTGTCCATCATGCGCATCGAGAAGGGACATGTGGCGGGCGGCGAACTCAATGGCACGACCACCGCGGGCGACTTGGGGCTGGGCAAGATGATGTCTACGAAGAAGGACTACATCGGCCGCATGATGGCGCAGCGCGAAGGCCTTAACGATCCGAACCGCCAGTGCGTGGTGGGCATCCGCCCGGTGGATGTAACGGACCGCATCCGCTCCGGCGCGCATATCCTGAGGAAGGACGACAAGCCCTCCATGGCCAATGACCAGGGCTATGTCAGCTCGGTTGCCTGGTCGCCCATGCTCAACATGTGGATCGGCCTCGCGCTGGTCGCCAACGGCCGTGCGCGGCATGGCGAGATCGTGCAGGTCTGGGACGGCCTGCGCGGCACGCAGGTTCTGGGCGAGATCTGCGATCCGATGCATTTCGACAAGGAGAACAAGAGGCTCCATGCGTAACTCCAGCGAACTCATGCTGCCGCGCGTCTCGCCCTTGCGGGATGTCGCCATCCAGGGCCGCTTCGGCGCCAGCCGCGGGGAGGCGGGCGTCACCCTCACGGTCCGCCATCCCCTGTCGATCGTCACCGTCATTGCACGGGCAGGCATGGGAGAGGCCACGGCCTCGGCACTGGCGGGCGCGCAGGCGCAGTGGGCGGGGCCGGACCAGTATTTCGTGCTGGCCGAGGGCCGCGGCGAGGGTGCTCTTTACCGGGAACTCAAGGCGAGGCTCTCAGGCCTCGCTTCGGTGACGGACCAGAGCCATGGCCGCG
>JADCDC010000352.1 GCA_020252385.1 Aestuariivirga sp. | reverse complement strand
GCATCGGCTGCCACTGGCTGGCGCAATTCGTGCCGGGCCGCAAGACCGAGGGCGCTACCCACATGGGCGGCGAGGGGGCGAACTGGGTGGGCGAGGCGCCCTTCTCGACCAGGCCGCACGTGTTCCAGAACATGGGCGACGGCACCTACAATCACTCCGGCCTGATGGCGATCCGCCATGCGGTGGCCTCCAGCACCACCATCACATACAAGATCCTGTTCAACGACGCGGTGGCGATGACGGGCGGCCAGAAGAACGATGGCGGCCTCACCGTGGAGCAGATCGCCGCCCAGATGCGCGCCATCGGGGTGGAGCGCATCGCCGTGGTCTCGGATGAGCCCGGCAAATATCCCTCGCGCACCGCCTTCCCGGCCTTCACCTCGTTCAATCACCGCAGCGAGCTTGACGCGGTGCAGACGGAGCTGATGGGTGTGAAGGGCGTCAGCGTCCTGATCTATGACCAGACCTGTGCCGCCGAGAAGCGCCGCCGCCGCCGCAAGGGCCAGTTCCCCGATCCGAAGAAGCGCGTGTTCATCAACGAGCTCGTCTGCGAGGGCTGCGGCGATTGCGGTGTCCAGTCCAACTGCGTCGCGATCCAGCCGGTCGACACCGAATTCGGCCGCAAGCGGAAGATCGACCAGTCGAGCTGCAACAAGGATTTCTCCTGCCTCAAGGGCTTCTGCCCGAGCTTCGTGACGGTCGAGGGCGGCGAACTCGTCAAGGGTGCGGGCGGCATTGCGGCCGATCCCGCGAAAGTGCCGTTCCCCGTGCTGCCCGAGCCGGAGCTTCCGGTTCTCGCCAAGCCGTGGAGCATTCTCGTCACCGGCATCGGCGGCACCGGTGTCGTCACCATCGGCCACATCCTTGGCATGGCGGCCCACATGGAAGGCAAGGGTGCCGCGCTGATCGACATGGTGGGCATCTCGCAGAAGAACGGCGCCGTCGTCACCCACTTGAAGCTCGCCGCCAGGCCAGAGGACATCGCGGCGGTGCGCGTCGCAAGGGGCCACGCCGACCTGATCCTCGGCTGCGATCTCGTCACCTCCGCCTCCGAGCGGATCCTGGCGGCGGCCTCGCGCGAGAAGACCATGGCGGTGGTGAACAGCCATGAGACCATGCCGGCGCATTTCACCCATGATGCGAATTTCGACGTGCAGTCGGGTGCCCTCACGCTCAGGATCGCCGCCGCCGTCCGGCAGGGCGGGCTTGTCACCATCGATGCGAGCGACATCGCAACGAAGCTCCTCGGCGATTCGATCGCCGCCAATCTCTTCACCTTGGGCCTTGCCTGGCAGAAGGGCCTCGTGCCCATCTCGCGCGGCGCGATCGAGCAGGCGGTGCGCCTCAATGGCGTGGCGGTGAACCTCAATCTCGCGGCCTTCGAATGGGGCCGCCGCGCCGCCGTCGATCCGGATGCGGTGCGCGCGGTGATCGGTGCGAAGGCCGAGGCGAGGCCTGAGACGCTGGAGGAGATCGTGGCGCGGCGCGTGGCCTTCCTCACCGCCTATCAGGACGCCGCCTATGCCGAGAGTTATCTGAGCTTCGTCGAGAAGGTGCACGCCGCTTCGGAAGCGCTCGCACCCGCCGTCGCGCGCAACCTGTTCAAGCTGATGGCCTACAAGGATGAATACGAAGTCGCCCGGCTCTACACCGACGGCAGTTTCGCGGAAAACCTCAGGAAGCAGTTCACCGGCGACTTTACGCTGAAATTCCATCTCGCCCCGCCGCTCTTGGGCCGCAAGGACCCCTCGAGCGGCAAGCCGCTGAAGACCGAATTCGGACCCTGGATGATGATGGCCTTCCGCGTGCTGGCACGCATGAAGCGCCTGCGCGGCACGGCCTTCGACATCTTCGGCCGCACCGCCGAGCGCCGCATGGAGCGCCAGCTCATCGCGGAGTACCGTGCGCTGATCGAGCAGCTGCTGCGCCATCCGCAGCGCCTCGCCCATCCCGCGGCACTGGAACTCGCCTCCCTGCCGGGAACGATCCGCGGCTTCGGCCATGTGAAGGAGGCGAGCGTCGCGAAGGCCAGGGCACGCGAGGCCGAATTGCTCGGCACCCTCGAAGGTGCTTCCCCTTCAATCAAGGCTGCCGCGGAGTGATCAGTCGGCGCGCGGCGTGATGCGCCCGATCACGTTGATGGCGATGCGCGCGGCGGTGAAGGCCGCGGTCCTCAGCCGGTCGCGCAGCGGCACGAATTCCACCATGGCGAAGCCGGCGATGCGCGCCTTGGCGGCAACGCCCGCGATCAGGTCCGTCACCTGGGTGAAGCTCAGGCCGCCTGGCGAGGGATAGGCGACGGCCGGCATCACGCTCGAATCGAGCGCGTCGCAATCGAGCAGGATCACGCAGTCGCAATCCTCGGGGATGTGCTTCAGCACGTCCTCCACGCCGCGGTGCTGGATGGTGCGCGAGGTCACGATATGCGCGCCCCATTTCAGCGCGTCGCGCACCTCCGCCTCGCGTGCGCTGCCAAGCCCGCGCGCACCCGCCTGCACGATCCGCCACACATGGTCATGCTCGGAGGCGCGCCGCATGGTGGAGGAGAAGCCCATGGTCTCGCCCAGCCGCTCGTTGCGCCAGTCGATGTGGGCGTCGATCTGCAGGATCACGATGGGCGCCTGGTTGTAATAGGCCGCGATGAAGGGGATCGGCACCGAGTCATCGCCGCCGAACATGATCGGCACGGCGCCCGCCTCCAGGATGTTGCGGGTCGTGGCCTCGATCAGCGCGCGGTTGCCGGGGCCGTCCTTCGGCTTGGTCCGGAGGTTGCCGAGATCGCACACCGTCTGGCCGTGGCGCAGCAGGGGTCCGCCCAGGTCCCAGTCCCAGTGGCTGAGCCAGTCGGTGTCGGCATGGAGCGCGTGGCGGAAGGCGTCGGGTGCGCCGCGGTGCACGCGGTTGTCGATGCCGGGATAGGGTGTGCCATGCGGCGCGCCGAAGATCGCAGCGGAGAAGCCCTTGGGCGATTGCGATTTCGTGGCGCCCATGAAGGGCGGAACATCATCTGACTGCGGCATGGCGGAGCGTCATTCCTTCAGGCGGCGCGGCTGGCGCGCGTCCGGGCGGGACCGGGCCAGATCACCCGCTCCCGTGGCAGGACGAGGCGCACCGTGCATCCGGTGATGGGATCGCTGTCGATCGTCATGGCGCCAGAATGGAGCAGCGCCACCCGCCTGGCAATGGGAAGTGCGAGGCCGTTCAGCCCGTCAAGGCCGATGCGCGGCTCGAAGGTCTGCCCCTCTGCACTCAGCTGAGGAAGATGCGCGGGGCTGCCGACGGTCACCGCTAGGCCTTCATCCTCCAGCCTGACAAGCGTCACCGAGATGACGCCCCGTGCCGGCGAGGCCGCCGCCGCCCACAGCACCAGATTGGCGATGGCGGCCTTGAGGCGGAGCGGGTCGCAGCGGAGTTCCACCCCCTCGAGCAGCGTGGCGACGATCACAACGTCAGCCCTTTCCGCCGGCCCGCGGCAGGGGCCAAGGGCCGCCGCGACGAGTTCGGCCGCGTCCACCGGCTGCTCGACGAGGCCGGCCCGGCCCTGCTCATGGCGCACGAAGTCCTGGAGGCTTGCCGCGAAGCGGTTCAAGTCCTCGCTCGCCTCGCGGATGAAGCGGCAGGCGTTGCGGAACTCCGCGCTCTCGGGGTCCTTGCACCGCCCCGTCCCCAGGAGTTCGGCGAAGCCCGAAATGGTGTGGGTCGGCTCCCTGAGGGCGGCCGCGACGCTTTCGAGCAGGCGAAGCCGGGTCTCATCGGCTGGGGCTGGTGCCCGCCCGCCCGGCCGGCCGAGGCGCCATGCCGCAAGGCCCATGGCTGCGGCGCATGAGGCCAGGAAGGCCCCGGAGAGGGCCGCGGACAGGCTTCCGGCCAGAAGTGCGGGGAGGGTGGCGGCGAGGAGGCCCAGCAGCATGGCGGCGGCGGCGAGG
>JADCDC010000351.1 GCA_020252385.1 Aestuariivirga sp. | reverse complement strand
CGGGCATCTTGCGGTAGGGGGCGGCCGTCTCGAAGCCTTCGGCGATGAAGCCCACGCCGGTGAGCTTCTGCGGCGCGCGGCCGCGGTTGCGCCACAGCCCGCTCTTCTCGCCCGTGGTCTGGAGATAATGTTCGCCGGGCTTGGCGGCCCAGGCGCGCATGCCGGAATCGAGCTTTCTCACCTCCATGCAGGCGGTGTCTTCCGGATCGAAGCCGATAACCCAGTAGTAGCCGTTGCCGCCCATGTAGATGAGGCGGCCGCCCTGCGCGACATAGTCCTCCTGCGCGTCGAGCATCTTCTCGGAGACATATTCCGGGTGCGTGCCCGTCATCAGGCAGGCATAGGGGCTGATGGCGGCAAGGCCCTCGCGGTGCAGGTCCTCGTCGGTGATGAAGTCGCAGTCGTAGCCCATTTTGTCGATCCAGGCGACGATCGAGAGATCGGCCGGGAACTGCCAGGTGACGCCCATGCTCGACATGCGGTACTTCGGGCGCATGTTGACGATCGGCCGGCGGAACGAGGTGTAGCACACGCCCGCACCATCCTCGTAGCTGTCATAGGTCGAGAGGCCGTATTCCCGGTGCTCGTAAGTCTCCACGTCGAGATCGGTGACGACGGGCGGCTGGCCGGTCATCGGCTGCACGATGTGCGCATCGAAGCTCAGGCTCTCGTTGGCATAGGCGAGATAGCTGGCGGTGGGTACGAGGAAGCAGAGCTGCCCGCCGGGCTTCGCGGCCCTCACCACGAAGACGATGTATTCCTCCGCGATGCTGACGCCGGGGCCCACACGCAGCCGGATGGCGTAGATGCCGCTCTTCAGGTTCTCCGGGATCGTCATCTTTCGGGTGACCTCCCAGCGGCAGTCGGTCACCGTATCGGGGTGGAACTCGATGCCGCCATACTGCTCGGGCGCGAGGCGGAAGCAGTCGTCCTTGCCGTTCCAGTTCCAGCCCGTCATGGCGCGCACCGGGTGGTTGAAGCCCTTGGCATGAAGGCCGTGGGAGCCCACGTCCTGGACGAGATGGCCGATGCCGTTGGCGCTGTAGCCCTTGGTCGTGTCCCAATAGGCGAGGATGGTCTCGGCGGGCGGCATGGCGCCCTTCCAGCACGTGTCCAGTTCCTCGCGGGTGAAGGCGCCCTTGCAGACCGCCGGGCGGTCAACCTTGCCGGCATAGGTGTCGTTGACGAAGGTGCCGCGCAGCTCATGCGCATCGAGTGCGCCCGCGATCAGGAAGGGGATGCCCTCACCGTTCACATGCCGGAAGCGGAAGTGCTGCACCACATGGGTCGCGTAGTCATCGGGCACGACGCGGCCGTAGAGCGAGTTGTAGCGGTTGACGACGCCCTCCTGGTAAAGCTCGGCGCGGCCGGTCTTCGGGTCATAGGAGGCGGCGACGAAGTACCAGACATGCGGCAGGATGGGGAGCTCGCCCGAGACGTAGTCGACCTCCTTGCCGTCACCCACCCAGAACTCGAGATTGCCGGAGGGGTTGATGCCGAGGGCGTAGCCCTTGTTCCTCAGCGTGTCCCAGCGGCCCATGATGGTCTGCCGCTTTCCGTTCTGCGAGAGCGTCGGCCAGACATAGGCCATCAGCGTGATGGCCCCGTCCTCCGCCAGCACGTTCTTCGGGTCCTTCACCTCGAGATAGCTGCCGAGCTGCGTGAACTGCTTCTTGACGGCCCACTTGCCGTTGATCGGATGATCGATCTCCACCTCGACATGGCCGGGCCCTGCGGGGTGGGAGTCGCCGTGGATCAGGCGGACGAGCTGTGCGGACGCCTCATTCGTGCCATCGGCGTTGACATGGAAGGAGATCTCCTCGCCAGGACGGACGGAAAGACGATCGGCGTATCCAAAGATCTTCTGCTGGGCCATGACTACTTTCCTGTGAGGTCACTGATGTGCCGGAGGAGCACGCCATGGCGGGCCTCCTCCAGCGAAGCGAAGCGAGCCTCGCCTACATATTCCGGGCGCGCACCGCGCCGGCCGGTCATCGATACGATGCGGAAGCTGCCGTCGGCCTCGGCCTTGACCGCATATTGCTGCTGCAGCGGACGGCGCTGGCACCAGGCGAGGAGCCGTGCGAGCGGCTCGCTGTGATGGCCCGCGGGCTTCAGGCGGTGCTCCTCGATCAGCGCGTCGCTGATGACGCTCCTGAGATAAGTGCGCGTCATGCGGTCCCACATGGCCTGCGCTTCCCGGTCCATGTCCGGCCGCTGCAGGGGATGGCGTCTCACCTCAGACATCCTCAGGACTCCATCAGGTCATGGACGCGGCGCATGAAGACGCCGTGATAGGCCTCGTCCAGTGTTTTGTATTCGCGGTCGTCGACGAGGCGGGGCGAGACGCCGCGCGCGCCGGAGAAGGCGATGATCTTGTAGGGCCCGTCGGGGCCTGCCCGGTGCAGCGCATATTTGTCGTCCATCTTGGCGCGGCGGAAATAGAGCAGCACGCGCTCCAGCGCCTCGCTGTGCTGGCCCAGGGGCTGGCGGCGGTGCTCCTCGATGATCTCGGGCGAGATCAGGGTCTTGAGGTAGTCGCGCTGCATCTTGTCGAAGCGGCGGAAGTAGATGGTGTCCTTGTCGCGGGTCTCGGTCGCCTCCTCGGGCAGCACCTCGCCGCCCTTCTCGGCGCGCACCGAGCGCCACTCGCCGCGCTTCTTGGCCCGCCAGGCGGCGAACTGCTTGCGGATGCCGAAATAGCCGTTGTTGAGGAACAGGACGACCAGCAGCATGGCGAGACCGATGCCGACATAGCGCCAGGGCCCCCACTCGATCAGCACGTCGCGCATGAAGATGACGATCAGCGTGCCCAGCACCGCGCCCTCGGCCTTGCCGATGCCGCCGATGGTGATCATGGCGAGGCCAAGGAGCACCGTCTGAAAATCGAAGATCGCATAGGCCACACCGCGGTACTGCGCCGCATAGAAGCCGCCGATGAAGCCCAGGGCGATCGAGGTCAGTATGAAGATGGTGATGCGGGCGCGCCGGTAGTCAACACCGCAGGCGGCGGCGAAGGCCTCGCGCTTTTCGGGCGCCATGCGCAGCACACGGCCCAGCTGCTTGCCGTTGATGAAGCGGAACATGAACAGCGTCGCGAACATCAGCGCGAAGGCGGCGTAGTAGGAGACGAGCGACTGGGTGAGGGGCGACCAGGATTCGCTGATGAAGGAATCCGCACCATAGAGCCCGCCCGAGGCGGAGCCGAACTGCTTGGACGTCGTGAAGAAGACGCGGAAAAGCTCGTTGAGGCCGAGTGTCAGAAGCGCGAAGTAGAATCCGTCGAGCCGCAGTGCGGGCGCCGCGATGAGGGCCCCGAATGCGAGGCCCACGGCAGCACCTATGGGCGGCAGCATGTACCATGGCACGCCATAGCTGACTGACAGGAGAGACGTGATGAAGGCCGCCGTGCCGACCACGGCATAGGTTGCGAGCGAGAAGATGCCGGCCGTGCCGATGATCAGCGTCCAGCAGATGTTGATCGCCGCGAAGATGCCGAAGGTGGCGCCCGCGGTGAGCAGCGCGTTCATCTGGTTCTCGGGGAAGACAAGGGGCCCGATCAGCATGGCGATGAAGGCGAAGAGCCAGTAGATCGGCCGGCGGTCGAGGATCTTCTTTTCCGAGACGTCGGTCTTCGGGTTGTAGTGCGCCTTGATGTTCAGGATGTTGCGGCGCGTGGGCCACCAGCGCCAGCGGTTCCAGGTGCGCTTCCTGTGCGTGGGCCAGACCATGAAGTACTTGAGGCGGCCGACGAGATAGG
>JADCDC010000350.1 GCA_020252385.1 Aestuariivirga sp. | reverse complement strand
CGCGTTCGGCGAGTTCGTCGGCGACGTCGCGCACGATTCCGGCGATGTCGGCCTTGCCGATGGCGGCGGGAACCTCGCGCACGATCACCGCGCCCTCGCCGAAGGCTTCAAGGACGAGGCCGCCCTCGGCCAGGAGTTCGCCCGCTTCCGCCAGCCGCTCGACGGCCACGGGATCGAGATCGACGACCTCCGGCACCAGGAGCGGCTGGGTCTCGATGCGCCGCTCGCGCCTTTCGCGCTTCAGGCGCTCGTAGACGAGGCGCTCATGCGCCGCGTGCTGGTCCACCAGCACAAAGCCCTCGCGCGTCTGGGCCACGATGTAGTTGTCATGGATCTGGGCGCGGGCCTGGCCCAGGGGATAATCCGGAACGGGTGCATCGTTCGCCTCAGGGATGGCAGCGGGCGGCATGTTCATGTCGAGCGCTGCCTGCGTCTCCACCTCGTCGAAGCCGCGATGGCCGAAACCGCGCGGCATGACCGGCCGGAAGCTCGACACCGTCTGGCGCGCGAGGCTGGTGTCGGCCACGCGCTTGCGGCCCAGCGCATCGCGGATGGCGGAGACGATGAGGCCGCGCACCAGGCCGCCATCACGGAAGCGCACCTCCGCCTTGGCGGGATGGACATTCACGTCCACCCGCTCCGGCGGGCAATCGAGGAACAGGACGAGGACGGGATAGCGCCCGCCCGGCATGAGATCGGCATAGGCGCCGCGAATGGCGCCGGAAATCAGCTTGTCGCGCACGCTGCGGCCGTTGACGAACATGTACTGCTGGGAGCCCGAGTTGCGGGAGAAGGTCGGAAGCCCCGCATGGCCCCGGACCCTGACACCCTCCCGCTCCTGATCGAAGGCCAGGGCGTTGTCCATGAATTCAGGCCCGAGGATGCGGCGGATGCGGGACTCCGCGCCCTCCCCCCGGGGCACGTCGACGAGACGGCGTTCCTCGGTCACGAAGGAAAAACCGACATCCGGATGGGCGAGCGCCATGCGGCGCACAACCTCCGCCGCTTCCGACGTCTCAGTGCGGTCAGCCTTGAGGAACTTGAGGCGCGCAGGCGTGGCGAAGAAGAGATCCTTGACGTCGATCTCCGTGCCCTGGGTGAGGGCCGCCGGGCGCGGCGGTGTGAGCGCGCCGCCTTCGACCGCGATCGCATGGGCATCGCCGCCGCCCCGCGCGCGCGAGGTGATGGAGAGCCTGCTCACCGCGCCGATCGAGGGCAGCGCCTCGCCGCGGAAACCGAGGTATCGGATGTCGACGAGATCGTCATCCGCGAGCTTCGAGGTGGCGTGGCGCTCCACGGCGAGGACGAGATCCTCCGCCGCCATGCCGATGCCATCGTCGGCCACGCGAATGAGGCTCTTGCCGCCGCCGCGGAAGGCCACGTCGATCTGGCGCGCGCCGGCGTCGATGGCGTTCTCCACCAATTCCTTCACCACGCTGGCGGGGCGCTCGATCACCTCGCCCGCCGCGATGCGGTTGACGGTGCCTTCTGAAAGACGACGGATTCGCATGTGGTGAGACTAGAGGAAAGCGGGGGGGCGGGGAATTCTCTGAGATCGGACTCGCGGAAACACCCCCTCACCCTACCCTCTCCCCCACATGCGTGGGGGAGAGGAAGAAGAAGGGGAGCGTGGGGGAACGAGGAACCAACAAAGTCATTCCTCTCCCCCGGAACCGGGGGAGAGGGAAGGGTGAGGGGGTGGTGCGGCGAGTCGGGTATTGAGATCGGACCCGCGGACACACGCCCTCACCCTGCCCTCTCCCCCACATGCGTGGGGGCGAGGACGAAGGAGAAGGCGAGGGGCGAGGACGGTTGGTGGCGGCTCAGTTCAGGCCTTCGGGGCGGCCCACCACGGTGACGATCAGGCGGTCGGGATGGAGCAGGCGCTTTGCCTGCGCCTTGACCTGATCGAGCGTCACGGCCTCGACCAGCGCGTTGCGCTTTTCCACATAGTCGATGGCGAGGCCCTGCTGCTGCTGGCCGAGAAGCTGCCGGGCGATGGCCGCGTTGGAGGAGAAGCGGAGCGCGTAGGAGCCGGTGAGATAGGTCTTGGCCTCGTCGAGTTGCTGCTGCGTCGGGCCTTCCGCGGCCATGCGCGCCATGACCTCGCGGGCGGCGGCAAGGGCCTCGCCCGCCGCGTCGTTGCGGGTCTGCAGCATGCCGGCATAAAGCCCGGTGCGCTCCAGTGGGGAAAGCCCGAAGCTGACGCCATAGGTCAGCCCGCGCTTCTGGCGGATTTCCTCGGACAGCCAGGACTCGAGGCCGCCGCCGCCGAGGATTTCGGACATCACGAAGGCCGGGATGAAGTCAGGGTCGTTCCGCAGGATGCCCTCATGCCCGAAGACGATGACGCTCTGCGGCATGTCGCGCGCGATGACCTCGAGCTGCGGGCCCTGGGCCACCCTGGCCGGCGGCAGCGCCTCGCGCGGTGCCGTCTCGGGCAGGCCGCCGAAGACCTTGTCGAGAAGGGGCCCCAGTTCGGCGGCGCTGATGTCGCCCACCACCGCGACCTGCAGCGTGTCCCTGGTGAAGATGCGGCGATGCGTGGCGCGGAGATCATCCGCCGTCATGGCGCCCATGCTCTGTTCCGTGCCCTGGTCAGGGCGGGCATAGGGATCGCCGGGCAGGGCCTTCTGCATCCAGGCACGCCAGGCGATCGACTGCGGGTCTTGCTCCTTCTCCTTGACGGAGAGCAGGAACTGCTGGCGCACCTTCTCCAGCGGCTCTGTATCGAAGCGCGGCGCGGTGAGCGCCAGGCGGAGGAGTTCGGCCGATTCCGTCCGGTTCCGGGTCAGCGTCTGGAAGCTGCCTTCGAAGAAATCGGAATCAACGGAGAAGGACATGCGGAAGGACAGTTCCTCCCGCTTGATCTGGAAGGCCTGGGCCAGCATCTCTCCGGCCCCCTCGTCCATCATGCCGGTCAGGAATTCGGCGGCACCCTCCTTGCCGGGAGGATCCTCGGCCGAGCCGCTGCGGAAGGAGAAATTCATCGCCATCAGCGGAATGGCCCGCTCTTCCACCAGCCAGGCGGTGATGCCGCCGGGGCTCTTCACCTCCTGGATCGTGAAGGCATGGGCGGCTGCGGAGAAGGCCCAGGCGAGGAAGGTGGCGAGAAGCCAGGTACGGGCAACGTGCATCATGATGACTGTCTCCCGTCTCACTGGATCTTCGCTTCGGGCAGCAGGACGCCGGTGACGGAGGCCCTGGCATCGAAGGCGGAGCGGGCCGCCCTGTTGACGTCATCGACCGTCACCAGTGCGATGTCGCGCTCCCAGTTCATCACGTCCTCGATCGTCTGGCCGGTGGTGAGCGCCACGCCGAAGAGGCGCGCGAGCGCCTCCTGCGAGTCGAGGAGATAGGTGGCGGAAGCGATCACGCTGTTGCGGCTGCGGTCGAGCTCCTCCTGGGTGACGCCCCTGGCCATGAGATCGGCCAGCACGGTGTCAACGCCCTTCTCCACGTCCTCGACACT
>JADCDC010000035.1 GCA_020252385.1 Aestuariivirga sp. | reverse complement strand
GCGCGACTGGATCGATCATTCCTGTCATCGCCGCGCCTTCGCGGTGCTGGAAGCCGCCGGCGTGCGCCGGGTGCTGGCGAGTTCCACGATCGGCGCCCTCAACCGCGCGATCCGTGTGGGTGACTTCGTCATCAACGCCGACATCGTGGAGTTGACGCAGACACCATACTCCCTGCTGCCCGGCCGCCAGCGCTTCGACTGCAGCGGCAAGCAGATCGTCTGCCCGGCCTGTGCGGACATCCTCGCGGAGACGGCACGGCGGCACTGGCCCGCGCCGGCGCGCGTCTATGGCGTGGACTCGGGCCTCGTCGCCGCCCATGCCTACGGCCCCCGGCTGACGACACCTGCCGAGGCCATCGCCTACCGCAATCTCGGGGCGGACATCATCAACCATTCGATCGCCCCCGAAGCCACCCTCGCGCGTGAGATCGGTGCCTGCTTCGTGCCCTGCGCCTTCGTCACCGCGGGCTTCAGCGACTATTTCCGCCCGGCAGGCGTCAGCGTGCTGCAGGAGGGGGTTCTGGAGAGGCTTTCGCCCCTCGCGTCCCGTGTCGCGCTTGAGGCGGCTGCCCGCCTTCCGCTCGGGGTGGAATGCCTCTGCCAATCGCTCAAGTCGCCACAGCCGGAGGAACGATACGCGAGATTCTAGGGCCTTTGGTCTTTTCGCCCTGTCTGCCAAGGTGCTACGGGAGTCGACATCGCAATCTGGCCCGTGCGGCCTGGAGTGGCCGGGGACATGTCTGCCAAACTGCTGATCATTGCGCTGGACGGAGCCGACGGGCGCCTCCTCGACGTCATGAGCCGGTCGGGTGCCATGTCCAACCTGGCGAGTCTTCGAAGCAAGGGAGCCTTCCGGTTCCTGGACAACCGCGCCGAGATGTCTGACGATTCAATCTGGGCGTCCTTCCAGTTCGGCGCGCCGCTGGCCGATCATGGCCGCTACCATTTCCTGGTCCCGCTGGGATCGGGCCGGGCCGGCATGGCGGTGAAGTACGAGGACGGACGCCAGACGTTCTGGCATCGGCTGTCAGCTCAAGGCCTGTCCGTCTGCGTCATCGATGTTCCGAAATGTCCGGTCCCCGTGGCCCTCAATGGAATCCAGCTGGCGGACTGGTCCGTACACGGACATTACTTCAAGGCGCCGCAGAGCTATCCCCCCGATCTCGCAGGTCAGGTGGTTGCGGAGCTTGGCACCCAGGAATGCAAGTGGTGCGACTATCATCAGCCGCTGCTTGATGACGAAAAGGTGGGCGGGATCGTGAGCGATCTCCTGGCCAGCATCGAGGCGAAGCGCCGGGTCGCGTGCGAACAGCTCAGCCACGCCGCCTGGGACATGGCCATCATCGGTTTCAAGGAAGCGCATTGCGCAGGTCACGGTCTTTGGCAGTTTGCCGATCGCCAGCACGCCGAGTTCGACGCCGCGCGGCTTTCACGGCTGGGCGATCCTGTCGGGCGTGTCTACCGCGCGCTCGACGCGGCCATCGGCGATCTGCTGGCAGCGTCCGGAAGCGGAACGGAGGTCCTGGTCTTTTCCAACTGCTTCATGGAGCCGAACGGCAGCATCCATCATCTTCGAAAGCAGCTCTGCGATCGCCTGGATCAGGTGCTTTCGCGACGCCATCAACTCCCCGCTAATCACCCCCAACGCCTCTGCGCGTTGCTGGAGGCCAACGACAATCAGCTGGCCCTCAGGCTGTCACGCCAGGATCCCGCGCTGTTCGCAAGCTTGCTGCGTGAAACGACCGTCCTGCTTACCGGGCTTCTGGACGCCGGGACGGGACGTCCGGTCTTCGACCGGATCGAACGGCCCTCCACCCAGCGGCAGGGGAAGGCGCGCGGCAGGCTTCCCGACATCGTTGCATGGTGCAAGCCCAACGTCACACCCCAGGCGGTCGTCTCCCAGCATGTCGGGCGGATCGAGGCCCCGGTGCAGCGCATGCGCCCCGGCAACCACTCCATGGGTGGTGCGGTGTTCGCAACCGGGCCGAAGGTGAGCGCACTGTCGGGGCGGCTGGTCAATGTCTCCGATTTCGCCGATGTCGCACGAGACTTCTTCTTCGCTGCGCCAGATCGGCCCACGGCGCCATAGAGCGCGTGCGGTCTTGGCCGGGGCGAACGTCAGGCAGGCTTTGCCTTGCTCACGGGATCGAGGCCCAGAAGGTGATCGAGCGACCAGCGGCCTGGTCCATAAGCCACGACGGCGAGGAGGGCGGCAGCCCACAGGCCGTGAGTCATCCAAGCGCTGGGGTAGACGAAGATCTGTATCACGGCTGTCATGGCGAGAAGGCCCAGGGCGGAGACCCGTGTCAGCAGGCCCACGATCAAGAGAGCCGGGAACAGATGTTCGGCGACAGTCGCCAGCACGGCCGCCACATCGGATGGGATGAGAGGCAGTGCATATTCGTGTTCGAACAGGAACCACGTGGAATCCTTGATCGCGAGGCCCTCGACTTTCGTCTGGCCGGATTGCAGGAACACCAATGCGGGAAACACCCTGAGCCCCAGCGCCACAAGGTCAGCGGGGATTCGGTTCGCATAGCTGTTGAGGTGTGCGAGTGCCTTGCGCATTACGTTTGCTCCGGTGTGATGAGTGCGCCCTGGCGCATGAGGTGGATGAGAATGTCCCGGGGATCGTGATCGGGCTCTGCACTCCTGGCGCGGCCCGCGGCGCTGCCAAGGCTGTCTCCCTCCCGCAGCGCCTCGATCAGCGCCGCATCGCCAGGAGAGATTGCGCGGACCGGCACGTCGAAGCTGCGGTCGCGAAGGATCAGCGCGATCTCGCCGCCAGCGGGCAGAGTGACCTGCTCGCCTCCGGGCTGGTTCCTCTCCCAGATCGAGACGGCGGGATGTTCAAGCCGCAGCACATGCACCGAAGGATGAAGGTCGAGCCGCGCCGACCACGGGTCTTGCGCGGAGAACCAGGCGGGATCGATGGGCAGCGCGTCCGCAGCGTGGAAGGCGCGGCCGCGGGCAAACTCGATCCGCGCGACATCCGCCATGTAGGGGTAGGAGGCAAGCGGCGGAAAGGTGGACAGGAACTCTGCAAAGCTCTCGCCCCATTCCGCCAGCACGGGGCTCCGCGGACCGTCCGCCTCGATGTAGCATCTGGCGAGAGCGGCGAAGAAATCAGATCCCACGAGACGGCGGATGACGGGAAAGCGCGCGGCCAACGCCTCGATCAGGCTGTGGGCCACATTGTTCTGGTAGACCGCGAGGCGCCGGGCGGCCTCGTCCGCTGCACCCAACACCAGATCCGGCGGCAAGCCGCCGCCGTTCAGGGCGTTCCGGAAGACCGAGAGGATATCACTATGCGGCGACAAGGCGGTCTGCCTCCTGTCTGAGAATGGCCTCGGCGCGCGCGGCTTCGGCCGCGAGTGTCGGCCAATCGGGTACGTCATTGTCCCACTCGACCAGCGTCGGAAGAGGGCCTGCCTGCCGGATCACCTGGCTGTAAAGGTCCCACACCGGATCGGCGACCGGCGTTCCATGCGCATCGATCAGCAGGGGGCCTGAGGGCAGGGCTTCCTCGGCATGGCCGCCCAGATGGATCTCACCAACCAGGTGCAAGGGGAATGCTGCGATGTAGCGCTGCGGGTCGGTGCGGTGATTGACGGCCGAGACCTGAACATTGTTGACGTCCAGCAGGAGCCCGCAGCCCGTACGGCGCGCCACCTCGCCGAGGAATTCCACTTCAGGGATGGTGGACTGGGCGAACAGCAGGTAGGTCGAGGGGTTTTCAAGCAGGATCCGGCGCGCCAGCGCATTCTGAACTTCATCGACATGCGCAACCACGGTGGCGAGGGTCTCTTCGGTGTAGGGCAGCGGCAGCAGGGCGTTCAGATAGTCCGCGCCATGGCTTGACCAGGCGAGGTGCTCGGAGAAGCTCTCCGGCTCATAGCGGTCGCACAGGCTGCGGAGGCGCGCGAGGTGGTTCGCGTCCAGCCCCTCGGCACCGCCGATCGACAGCCCGACGCCATGGATGGAAATCGCATGATCGGCACGCAGTGCCGAGAGCTGGGCATGGGGCAGGCCTCCGGCACCCATGTAGTTTTCGGCATGAACCTCGAAGAAGCCGATCTTGCCGCCGTCAGATCTGATGGCGGTGAAGTGCTCCGGCTTGAAGCCGACACCGGCAGCGGCTGGCAGATGGGACATGTGAGGCGCCTTGCGTTTGGCAGGTGGTGGGGGCGCCGGCTCACCCGCGCCCCCGGCAATCGATGGGGCGATCAGGCCGGAACGTCGCGGGTGAGCGGCTCCAGCGAACCCTGGCGCGGCGCGCCGTCGCCCTGTGCGGGCAGTTCCATGGAGGTGCAGGTGCCCTTCGGGACGTATTTCCAGGCATTGCCCTGATAGTCGACCTTCGAGGTGCCGGCGCAGGTCGTTCCCGGCCCGGCCGCGCAATCATTCTTTCCCGCCGTGGCGACGCCGTAGCACTTCTCCATGTCCTGCGCCTGGACGGGGGTGATGGCCAGCACACTCAGCACACAGGCGAGCGAGGCGGCGAGGCAAAGGCTGTTGGACTTCTCGGTCATGTTCATCTCCTTGTCAGACCTGAAGGCGCTCATTGCGATCCTTCACAAGTCAGTTCGCTCCGGAGCCGCGATTGTTACGGGCTTCACGAAGGTGTGAATGCGGACGGCGGTGCGGCGTTCGATGGGACGTGGCGCGGCCGATGCCGTTGACATGATAGGTGATCACCTATATGATATTATGGTTGCGCAAGATACCAACTCCATGACCCAAGTTTCTCCAAACCAGGATCCCTTCCGGGCGATTGCCGACCCCAACCGCCGGCGCATGCTCGACCTCATGCTTGGCCAGGAGCGCACGGTGGGCTTCCTCGCGGATGATCTGGGCATCGCGCAGCCCTCGGTGTCCCAGCACATGCAGGTACTTCGCCTCGCGGGTCTCGTCGATGCGCGGTCGGAGGGAAGGCGCACCTTCTACAGCGTGCGCCCCGCGGAGCTGCGCGGCGTTGCCGAATGGATCGCGAAGTATGAGGCATTCTGGACCGGCCGGCTGGACGCCCTCGAGAATCACCTTTCGCGCATGAAGAGCAAGGGAACGCGCGCGAAATGAAGGATATCGAAATCGTACGTATGCTGAAATTCCCGCGCGATTCTGTGTGGAATGCCCTGACCGACAGCGCACAGCTTGCGGCCTGGCTCATGCCGAACGACTTCCGCCCGGAGATCGGTCATCGCTTCACCTTCAGGACGAAACCCGCCCCGGGTTTCGATGGCACCATCCACTGCGAGGTGCTCGAGCTTTCCCCGCCGGAGCGGCTTGTCATCAGCTGGCGCGGCGGCCCGCTCGACACGCGCGTGAGCTTCGATCTCGCAGAAACGGCGGAAGGCACGCGCCTGACCCTGCGGCACACGGGCTTTGGCGGACTTTCCAACATCATCCCGCGCCTCGTGCTCGGATTTGGCTGGAAGGGCCTCTTGGAGAAGAAGCTGCCCGGCCAGTTGTCCGCGCCCCAGCCTGCTGGAGCAACGGCATGGCGCTAAGTCCTTCGGAAATGGACGCCGCCGTCCTTGCCAACTTGGCCCAAAGGACCGGCAAGGGCCTCGATCACTGGATTGGCCTTCTGGAAAGCGCACCTCCTTTCGAAAAGCCCGCGGCCGCTGTGGCGTGGCTCAAGGCAGAGCATGGCCTTGGCCACGTCACCGCGCAGATCATCGTCCGCAAGTGGAAGGAACCGAGCCACAGCAAGAGCGATGCAGTGCCGGTCGTGACCGTTCTCGGAGAGCGGGGTGCAGCCATGCTGCAGCGCATCCTTTCCGCCCTTGCAGCCGATGTGCCGAATCTTCAGCTCATGTCCCGCAAGAGCTATGTGGGCCTTGGTGCGCCGGTCCAGTTCGCGGTCGCTGCGCGGCCGATCAAGTCCCAAGCCGTCATCTGCTTTGCATTGATCGCACAGGACGCTCGCCTGGCCCCGCTTGCGCCCGCGCCGCGTCTGGGCGGCAGTGATCGGTTCACGCTGCTTCTGGAGGTCGGTTCGGACTCCGACATCGATACTGCACTGGCCCATCTGCGCGCGGCCGCCGGCCGCCCCGCCGGTTGATGCAGGTGGCGATGTAGCCGCCACAATTGTGACATGCTATAGGCTGACCCATTCTGTGTTGAATGATGTGCCCGGGCGGCGGCATGACCCTGACTGAAACGGCAACAGCGCAAGCGTCCCGCGTGGGCGCCTCCTCCTCCGGCATGGTGTTCGTGCCCGGTGGCGAGTTCGTCATGGGTTCCGACCGGCATTACCCGGAAGAAAAGCCTGCTCACCGGGTGCGTGTCGATGGCTTCTGGATCGACGCGACACCGGTCACCAACCGTGAATTTTCGCGTTTCGTGGCTGAAACCGATTACGTGACCTTCGCCGAGATCGCGCCGGACCCGAAGGATTATCCTGGCATCCTGCCGGACATGCTG
>JADCDC010000349.1 GCA_020252385.1 Aestuariivirga sp. | reverse complement strand
GGTTGCGGCCGGCGGCGGGGTTGACGCCCGTCACCACCCGGTGCCCCGGCAGGAAGGGTGCCAGATGCGCCTTGACGCCGATCGGCCCCATGCCCGGTCCGCCCCCGCCATGCGGGATGCAGAAGGTCTTGTGCAGGTTCATGTGACAGACGTCGGCGCCGAGTTCCGCCGGCCGCACGAGGCCCACCTGCGCATTGAGGTTCGCGCCATCGAGATAGACCTGCCCGCCATGCGCATGCACGACCTGGCAGATCTCCTTCACGGCCACCTCGAACACGCCATGGGTCGAGGGATAGGTGATCATCAGCGCGGCGAGGTTCGCCGCATGCTCGCCCGCCTTCTTCTTGAGGTCGGCGACGTCCACGTTGCCATGCTCGTCGCAGGCCACGACCACCACCCGCATCCCCGCCATCACGGCGGAGGCCGGGTTGGTGCCATGCGCCGAGACCGGGATGAGGCAGACGTCGCGATGCGCCTCGCCACGCGATTCGTGATAGCCCCTGATGGCGAGAAGGCCCGCATATTCGCCCTGGCTTCCGGCATTGGGCTGCAGCGACACGGCATCGAAGCCGGTGATCTCGGCCAGCATGTCCTCCAGTTCCTCGAACAGCTGCATGTAGCCCTGCGCCTGCTCGAGCGGTGCGAAGGGATGCAGCATCGAGAAGCTCCGCCAGGTCACGGGGATCATCTCGGTCGTCGCGTTGAGCTTCATGGTGCAGGAGCCCAAGGGGATCATCGCCTGGTCAAGCGCCACGTCCTTGGCCTGGAGGTGCCTCAAGTAGCGCAGCATCTCGGTTTCCGAGTGATACATCGAGAACACCGGGTGCGTCAGATAGCTGGACGCGCGGCGCAGCGCGTCGGGGATCGTCTCCTTCACCTCCCTGTCGATGGCGTCGATCGAGATCCGCTCCATGGCATCGGTCTGGAACACGCTGAGCAGCCGCTCGAGTTCCTCGCGCCGCACCGACTGGTCGAAGGAAACGCCAAGGTGGTCGGCGTCGATGAAGCGCAGGTTGATGCGCTTCTCCTTGGCCCTCGCCCACAGCGCATGCGCGCGGCCCGGGGCATGGATCGTCACCGTGTCGAAGAAGGATCTTGTGACCACCTCATAGCCGAAGCCCTTCACGGCGGCGGCGAAGATCTGGGCCAGCCGGTGGGTGCGGTCGGCCATCTTGGCGATGCCCTTGGGACCATTGTAGACCGCGAACATTGAGGCGATGACGGCGAGCAGCACCTGTGCTGTACAGATGTTGCTCGTGGCCTTCTCGCGGCGGATGTGCTGTTCGCGCGTCTGCAGCGCCATGCGCAGCGCCCGGTGGCCTTCCGAATCGACCGAGACGCCGATGACGCGGCCCGGCATGGCGCGCTTGTATTCGTCCTTGGTGGCGAAGAAGGCCGCATGCGGGCCGCCATAGCCCATGGGCACGCCGAAGCGCTGGGCGGAGCCAACGGCGATGTCGGCACCCAGTTCGCCGGGCGGCGTCAGCAGTGCCAGTGCGAGGAGGTCGGTGGCCATGATGGCGAGTGCGCCCGCGCCATGAAGCTTCGCGATAACGCCACGGAAGTCACGCACCTCGCCGGAGGAACCCGGATAGGAAAGGAGTGCGGCAAACACCGTCTCAGGCTTCAGGTCCTTCAAGGGATCGCCGATCACCACATCGTAACCGAAGGCGCGTGCGCGCGTTTCGATGACGCCGATGGTCTGCGGATGGGTGTCACGGTCGACGAAGAAGCAGTTGGCGCTGGTCTTCACCACGCGCTTCGCCATGGCCATGGCCTCGGCGGCCGCCGTGCCCTCGTCGAGGAGCGAGGCATTGGCGATCTCGAGCCCGGTCATGTCGATGAACATCTGCTGGAAGTTCAGCAGCGCCTCGAGGCGGCCCTGGCTCACCTCCGCCTGGTAGGGCGTGTAAGCCGTGTACCAGCCCGGGTTCTCGAGCACGTTGCGCAGGATCACCTTGGGGGTGACGGTCCCGTAGTAGCCCATGCCGATCATCGAGACGAAGACGTCGTTCCGGTCCGCCATCTTGCGGAGATAGGAGAGTGCCGTGCGCTCCGGCATGGCCTTCCTGAGTTCGAGGGGGCGCTTCGCGCGAATCTCTTCGGGCACGACGCGGGCGATGAACTCATCGAGCGACTTGGCGCCGAGGCTCCTCAGCATCTCCGCCGTGTCGGCCTCGTCGGGGCCGATGTGGCGGGCAACGAAATTGGCGCCGGGCTCGAGCTCGGCGAAGGTGGGGCGGCTTGCCATGGAGTTACCTCAGCCCTTCACGAATGAGTCATAGGCGGCGCGGTCCATCAGCTCTTCGAGCTCGGATGGATTGGAGAGCTTCACCTTCATGAACCAGGCGCCGCCTTCCGCATCGCGGTTGACGAGCGCAGGATCGCCTTCAAGTTCGCTGTTCACCGCGACGACCTCGCCCGAGACCGGAACATAGACTTCGCTCGCGGCCTTCACGCTCTCGACGACGGCCGCCTGCTCGTGTGCCGCCACCGACTTGCCGATCGCCGGAAGCTCGATGAAGACCACATCGCCCAGCTGCTCCTGTGCGTGGTTGGTGATGCCGATGGTGGCGATGCCGTTCTCGACCGTCACCCACTCATGGTCCTTGCTGTACTTGACGCTCATCCGGGTCTCCTAGCGCTTGAATCGGTTGGGAATGAAGGGAAGCTTGACGATGTCGGCCGGCATGGGCGTGCCGCGCACGATGAGGTTGATGGCGGTTCCGGGGCTTGCGGATGGCGTCTCCACAAAGCCCATGGCGATGGGGCCGCCGACGGTCGGGCCGAAGCCGCCCGATGTCACCCGGCCGATCTCGCGGCCCGAATTGTCGGTGATCACGGTTCCCTCGCGCGCCGGCGCACGGCCGTTGGGCTTGATGCCGACGCGCCGGCGCTTGACGCCCTGGGCGATCTCGGACTGCACGCGGGCGGCCCCGATGAAGCCGCCCTCGGCGCGGCGGCGCTTGCCAATCGACCACAGGAGATCGGCCTCGACCGGCGAAATGGTCTCGTCCAGCTCATGCCCGTAGAGGCACAGCCCTGCCTCGAGGCGAAGCGAATCGCGCGCGCCGAGGCCCACTGGCTTCACCAGCGGGCTGGCGAGCAGCAGGTTCCACAGCTTCGGCGCATCGCCATTGCCGACCGAAATCTCGAAGCCGTCCTCGCCGCTGTAGCCAGAGCGCGAGACATGCGCCTTGATGCCGCCGATCTCGAGGTCGGCATAATGCATGAAGGGAATGGAGCGGGCCCGCGGGGCAAGCCCCGCCAGCACCTCCTCCGCCTTCGGTCCCTGCAGCGCCAGGAGTGAGAGTCCATCGAGCTGCTTCAGGCTCACCCGGCGCGACAGGTGCGTGTCGAACCACGCATAGTCATGTTCCTTGCGGCCGGCGTTGACCACCACGTAGAGATAGCCCTCCTCCTCGTGGCGGGTGATCATCAGGTCATCGAGCGTGCCGCCCTCCTCGGACAGGAGCTGCGAATAGCGCTGCTGGCGGGGTGCCAGCCCGAGGATGTCGGCGGGCACGAGCTTCTCCACCGCCTTTGCCACGGCCTCGAAGCTCTCGCCCGAGATCACGCACTGGCCCATGTGGGACACATCGAAGAGGCCCGCGTTCTCGCGCGTCCAGTTGTGCTCGGCGATGATGCCGTCCTTGTACTGCACGGGCATGTCGTAGCCCGCGAAGGGCACAATGCGGGCGCCGAGCTTCACGTGCTCGTCGTAGAGGGGGGTGCGTTTGGGAACGTCTTCGCTCATCTCGATCAGGTCTCCGGACAAGGCTGGCCAGACCCGGTTGCCCGAATCTGCCCCCTCTGTACGAGACCTGAGAGATTTCACGTCCGGTCACTCCGACACCGGCCGCTTGGCTCCTTCGGTGAGTGGACCCTGTCTTGGGGCCCACTGCTCTCCAGAGTTCGAACTTACGCCCTGCCGGTCCTTTTGCCTGAGAGTTTCCGGGGCGGTTGCTCCTTCGGCGCCGGGTGAACCGGTCTCTTCCGCACAGGGCGCTGTGCTGAACGTTTCCGAAACTAGGCCGATTGCCGCCCAAGTCAAGCGGCACTGACATGCAAGAAGCGCTCGGCTGTTGACATCGGCAAGCAGCCCCCGCATCTCTTGGCGCATGACCACGACCAGGCCACCGTTGAGGATCCTGCTCGCCGCCCCCCGTGGCTTCTGCGCCGGGGTGGTGCGGGCGATCGACATCGTGGAGCGGGCACTGGCCCTCTACGGGGCGCCCGTCTATGTCCGCCACGAGATCGTGCACAACAAGTTCGTGGTCGACGACCTCAAGGCCAAGGGCGCCATCTTCGTCAAGGAACTGGACGAGATCCCGGACGGCGACCGGCCGGTGGTGTTCTCCGCCCATGGCGTGCCGAAGTCCGTGCCGGCCGCCGCCACGGCGCGCCACATGTTCCAGCTCGACGCCACCTGCCCGCTGGTCACCAAGGTTCATATGGAGGCGCAACGCCACCATGCGGAAGGCTACGAGATCATCCTGATCGGCCACCACGGCCATCCAGAGGTCATCGGCACCATGGGCCAGCTGCCGCCGGGTGCGGTGCGCCTCATCGAAACGGTGGAGGACGCCGAGGCCATCTCGGTGAAGGACCCCCAGAAGCTCGCCTATGTCACCCAGACCACGCTCTCGGTCGACGACACGAAGGACGTGATCGCGGCCCTCCAGAAGCGGTTCCCGGCCATCAAGGGTCCCTACAAGGAGGATATCTGCTATGCCACGACCAATCGCCAGGAGGCGGTGAAGTCGATTGCGGGGCGGATCGAG
>JADCDC010000348.1 GCA_020252385.1 Aestuariivirga sp. | reverse complement strand
GGATGCCCTTACCTGATCATGCCGTTCGCGCTATCCAAGACCGCATCTGGATGCGCAGGAGATTCGGGGATGTCGACCGTACGCCGCCTGGGGCGAGAGGCCCGGACTGCCGCGAGGGCCGCGGGCCTTCCGCCGGAGATGCGCCCGGTCCAGCCGGGCATGGAGGGTGGACGGTATCTGCCTTTGCGGGACAGCGACGTCACCCGCATTCACAGCGCCGCGCTGGACGTCCTGGAACAGATCGGGCTCTCTGATGCACCCCCAAGCGGCGTCGAGCTGCTGACGGCGGCTGGTGCAACGCTTCAGGGCAACGGCCGCATCACCTTTCCGCGGTCGCTTGTTGAAGACGTGATTGCCGGAGCCGGACGCCGATTTGTGCTTCATGGCCAGGACCCGCGTCACGACCTTGAACCCTGGGGACAGAAGGTGCACTTCGGCACGGCGGGGGCTGCCGTCAACATGGTGAATGCGGCAACCGGCGACTATCGCGAGTCGACGGTCAAGGACCTCTATGACATCGCCCGCACAGTCGATGCCATGGAGCATGTGCATTTCTTCCAGCGCTCGGTCGTCTGCCGCGACATCGTCCTGCCCTTCGAGATGGACTTCAACACCTGCTACGCTGCCGTGCTGGGCACGTCCAAGCATGTGGGCACGAGTTGGGGTGAGCCGGAGTTCATGGCGGCTTCGCTCGACATGCTTCACCTGATCGCTGGCTCCGAGGAGAAATGGCGGGCCCGCCCCTTTGTCAGCCAGTCAAACTGCTTTGTTGTGCCGCCCTTGCGCTTCGCGCCCGAAGCCTGCCGCTGCCTCGAAGTGGCGGTGCGGGCCGGAATGCCGGTGTTCCTCGTTTCTGCCGGTCAGGCGGGAGCCACATCGCCCGCCGCCATCGCTGGCTCGCTCGTACAGGAGATCGCCGAGTGCCTCGCCGGGCTGGTCTATGTGAATGCGGTCCAGAAGGGCGCACCCGCCATCATGGGCCCGTTCTGCTTCGTCTCGGACCTGCGGACAGGCGCCATGTCGGGCGGAAGCCCGGAGCAGGCGCTGCTGTCCGCAGCCTCCGCCCAGATCATCCGTTTCTATGACCTGACCTCGGGTGTGCCCTCCGGCATGACGGACTCGAAGCTTCCCGACGTCCAGTCCGGCTATGAGAAGGCCTATAACCATGCCCTCGTCGCCAATGCCGGGGCGAACCTCCTTTATGAATCCGCCGGGATGGTGGCGAGCCTTCTCGGCTTCAGCCTGGAGCAACTGGTCATCGACAATGACATCATCGGCGCCACGCAACGCACGGTGCGTGGCATTGAGGTGAGCGAGGACTCGCTTTCGCTCGAGGCGATCCGCGAGACTTGCCTTGGCGGTCCCAACCATTTTCTCGGAAGCACGCAGACCCTGGCACGCATGCAGAAGGAATATCTCTACCCCGTCTTGGGAGACCGAAGCTCACCCAAGGAGTGGGAAGAGAAGGGCCGCCCTGTGCTTCTCGACCGCGCGAGCCGAAAGGTGGCCGACATCCTCGCCACGCACTTCCCGGCACATGTGCCGCGCCACATCGACGAGCAGATCCGCGCGCGATATCCCGTGCGGCTTGCCCAGCACGACATGCTGCCCTCCAGGTCCTGAGGCTCACCGCCCATGTCCCGTGACAGGTTCGACATCACTGGCTGCAGCAAGACCATGAAGGCCGTCGTCACCACCGGCAACGGTGGCTATGACAAGCTCGTGTACCGGGACGTGCCGATCCCTGTTCCCGGTCCGGGTGAGGTGCTGCTCAAGGTTCTTGCGGCAGGGGTCAACAATACGGAGATCAACACGCGGCTTGGCTGGTACTCCAACAGTGTCACCGCCAGCACCGATGCGGCCGCCGCGGAAGCCGAGACCGATGCACGCGCCAGAGCCGATGGCGGCTGGGACAAGCCGACACCCTTTCCCTTCATCCAGGGCACGGATTGCTGCGGCCTCGTCGTCGAGGCCAGCGATGCAGCAGGCGTGCATCTCCTCGGCAAGCGCGCCGTCGTGCGGGCCTGTATGCGGACGCAGGGCTTCGAAAGCCTCGAGAACGTGTGGATGGCATCTGATTTCGATGGTGCGTTTGCGGAATATGTCAAGGTGCCGGCCTCCGACGTCTTTCCCGTCGACTGCGACTGGAGCGATGCCGAACTGGCGACCATCCCCTGCGCCTATGGAACGGCGGAGAACATGCTGCATCGCGCAGCACTGGGACCATGCGAGCGCGTGATGATTACGGGAGCCTCGGGCGGCGTCGGCTCAGCCGCCGTGCAGCTCGCCCGCCATCGCGGGGCCCAGGTCGCCGCCGTGACCAGCCGCGACAAGACGGCGGCGATGCTGGCCCTCGGTTGCGAGACCGTGCTGGAACGGGATCAGGATCCGATCGCCGTGCTCGGTGAAGGGAGCATCGATCTCGTCGTCGACAATGTCGCAGGTCCGCGCTTCAGCGTGATGCCGAAGCTGTTGCGGCGCGGCGGGCGCTATGTCTCCTCTGGCGCGATCGGCGGGCCAATCGTGACTTTCGACATGCGCGACTTCTACCTCAAGGATCTGACATTCATCGGCTGCACGGCCTGGGATGAGCCGGTCTTTCCCAATCTCATCTCATACATCGAGAAGGGTGAGATCAGGCCATTGCTCGCAGGTACATTCCCGCTCGAAAGGATCGCCGATGCGCAGCGAGAGTTCATGCAGAAGCGCCACATCGGCAATCTCGTTCTCATTCCCTGAGGGCCAGGCAGGACAAGAGGCGCTCCTTTGCAACTCGGTGAAGCCGCATCCTAAGGAGCGAGCTATCCGAACCAGGCCTGATGGGCAGCGAAGAGAACCAGGTATCTGCCAACCTTGGCAACAGTCACCAAGGCCAGGAACACTGCGAAGGACTCGCGCAGCGCACCTGCCACGATGGTGAGCGGATCACCGATCACCGGAACCCAGCTTGCCAGAAGCGACCACTTGCCAAAGCGGCGATACCAGGCTTCGGCGCGCGCCCGGTGTGCGGGGTTGACCAGACGCTGCAGGCGCTTCGACCCTGCGAGGAGCCTCCCCAGGGCATAGTTTGCACAGGAGCCCAAGACATTCCCGGCGCTGGCGACGGCCAGCAGAGCAAGGGCAGGATAACGGTCCAGCGTCATGAGGCCGAGAAGGGCGGCCTCCGACTGCGCCGGAAAGATCGTTGCAGCGAGAAAGGCCACGGCAAAGAGCCCGGCATATGCGGCAATGGTGTCCATCCGTCAGCCGCTCTCATGCCGCCCCTTTGTGAACAGGAGGGTTAAGTGGACGTTTCCGGCAGAATTGTGAAGGCCCGCTAGCGGGAAAGCTCGTGGAGAGCGATGCCGGCCAGCATCAGGCCCGCCGCCATCTCCAGCCAGCGGCTGACGACCGAAAGTCGCGCCCCATGCCGGCCCATCCAGCCCTCGGCCCAGTCGCGGGCGAAGGCCACCGTCGCGGCGATGCTGACGAGAACGGCGGCTACGCCGAGGAACATGGCCACGGCAAAGGCCAGCCCGGCTTCGGGCACGCCCCGCGACACGGCGAGCATCATCACGAAAAGCGTAAGGGGGCAGGGGACCAGTCCGGCGACGAAGCCCATGAGGTAGCCTTCGCCATGGACATGCGGGCGGGCACGCCAGGCCCGGAGCACCAGCCACAGGCCGATGGCCACCAGAATGTATCGGCTCATGTTCTCGAGGGCCGGCGCGCGGCCCGCCCCCACCAGCGTCCTCGTGACGAGGGTGTTGGCGATGACGGCCAGCAGAACGGCGGAGGTGATATGCGTCGCCGCCAGCACCAGCGACGTGATGACGGCGCGCAGCGGGCTGAGCCCGGAGCCCAGCACATAGGTGGCGAGGATCGACTTGCTGTGGCCGGGCGTCATCGCATGCGCCGCACCGAACACGATGCCAAGCGGCATCATGGCGATGAGAAAGCCCCAGTCCTGTGTCCCCGCGAAGCCCTCGATGGCGCCAGTTAGCGAACCGCGGATCGCCCGCTGCACCTCGAACAGGAACTCGAACATCAGTGGCTGTCGCCGTGCCGGTGGTGGCGGAGCCGCGCACGCCGGTGCATACGGGTGTCGGGATCGCTCAAGCTGCCCATCCCCTCTGGCTGTGTCAGGCCCTTACCCTTTCGCCCGTGGGGTCGAAGAACGGTGTGAGTCCGATTTCCGCCGGATAGGATTCGGATGCGACGAGGAGTTCATAGCGGCCCGAGAGGAGGAAATCGTCGCTCACGCCGGCGGCGTTCCTGACATAGCCATAGCCGACGCTGCGCTGGAGCGTATAGCCAAAGCCGCCGGAGGTGAGATAGCCGACGGGCTCACCGTTGCGCAGGATGGTCTCACGGCCGACGAGCACGGCCCTGGGATCTGCGATGGTGAAGCCGACGAGACGCTTTGTCAGTGGCTTTCCCGCCGCCGCCTCAAGCGCCGTGCGGCCGATGAAGGGCGCGTTGGAGCGCATCTTCACCGCCCTTCCCAAACCCGCCTCGAAGGGCGTGTCGTTGGGCGTGATGTCGGAGGACCAGGCGCGATAGCCCTTCTCCAGCCGGAGCGATTCAAGTGCGCGGTAGCCGACAGGGCGGATGGAGTGAGGCGCACCCGCCGCCATCAGCGCGTCATAGACCTTGCCCGTCTCGGCCAGCGGCACATGCAGTTCCCAGCCCAATTCACCAACATAGGTGATGCGCAGCGCCCGCAGCGTCACGCCTGCGATCTCGATCTCGCGCACATGGCCGAAGGGGAAGGCGGCGTTCGACACGTCCGCCCGCGTTGCAGCGGCGAGCACATCCCTGGCGCGGGGACCCATGAGGGAGAGTGTGCCCCACTGCTCCGTGACATCCCGGAGGCTGGCGCGCGCGCCATCCGGAATGTGGTCCCTGATCCAGGCGAGATCATGGGTGCGGAAGCCGGTGCCGGTCACGATGTAGAAGAGGTCATCCGCGAGCCGTGCCACGGTAAGGTCCGCCTCGATGCCGCCGCGCGTGTTCAGGAGCTGGGTATAGGTCAGGCGCCCCGGCGGCTTGCTGACGGATGCAGCGCAGATCCATTCGAGAGCCGCTGCGGCATCGGGCCCGGAGACTTCGTACTTGGCGAAGCTCGACTGGTCGAACACGCCCGCCTTCTCGCGTACATGGCGATGCTCCTCGCCCACGTGGGGGAACCAGTTCTGGCGGCCCATGGCATAGACGTCGCGCCGCTCGACGCCCGGAGGCGCAAACCAGTTGGGCCGCTCCCAGCCGAGCTTCGAACCGAAGACTGCGCCTTGCGCCTTCAGCCTGTCGTAAAGCGGCGAGACGATGCGAGGACGGCCCGATTCATATTCCTCGTGCGGGAAGCCGATGGTGTAGTGCTTGCCATAGGCCTCCGAGGTGCGCGCCTTGACCCATTCCCTGTCCCTGTGAAGATCCGAGAAGCGGCGGATGTCGACGGCCCAGAGGTCGAGCGGCGCCTCGCCCGTCACCACCCATTGCGCCAGCACCCAGCCAGCACCGCCGCCTGACGCGATGCCGAAGGCATTGAAGCCGGCGCCCACGGACATGTTGGCGCATTCGGGGGCGGGTCCGAGGATGAAGTTGCCATCCGGCGTGAAGCTTTCAGGGCCATTGATCATGCGCTTGACGCCAGCATGAGCGAGGGCGGGCACGCGGGCGATGGCCTGTTCCATGTGCTGTTCGAAGTGATCATAGTCATCGTCGAACAGGCGGAACTGCCAGTCATCCGGAACGTCGCCCGTCGTCCAGGGTTGGGGGTTGGGCTCATAGCCGCCCATGACGAGGCCGCCGACCTCTTCCTTGAAATAGGTGCGCCGGTCCGGATCGCGGATCGTCGCGGCATCGGGGCTCAATCCCTCGATGCGCTCGGTGATGATGTACTGGTGCTTGACCGGCTGCAGGGGAACGTTGATGCCGGCGAGCTCTCCCACCTGGCGCGCCCATTGGCCCGCACAGTTCACCACCTTCTCGCAGGCAACGGCACCATCCGTGGTCTCGACATGGGTGATGCGGTTGCCCTTCATGCGGAAGCCGGTGACGCGGATGTTCTCCACGATCCTGGCGCCATGCATGCGGGCACCCTTGGCGAGCGACTGGGTGATGTCGGACGGGCTCGCCTGTCCGTCCGTGGGCAGCCAGCTGGCGCCGACGAGATCGGAGACATCCATCAGCGGCCACATGCGCTTCACCTCGGCAGGCGAGATGAGGTGCATCTCCATGCCGAAGCTTCTGGCCGTCGTCGCGAGGCGGCGGTACTCCGTCCAGCGGTCCTCGTTGGTGGCGAGCCTCAGGCAGCCGGTCATCTTCCAGCCCGTGTCGAGGCCGGTCTCCGCGGCAAGACCCTTGTAGAGCTCGACCGAATACTTGAGCACCCGCGTGATCGAGGCGGAGGCGCGGAGCTGGCCCACCAGGCCCGCCGCATGCCAGGTCGAACCGGATGTCAACTGCCCCTGTTCCAGCAACAGCACATCCGCCTTGTGATCGCGCGCCAGGTGATAGGCCGTGGAACAGCCGATGATGCCGCCACCGATGACGACGATCTGGGCGTGGGAGGGCAGGGTCATGCTGGTATCGTCCCGTATTTGTCGCGGTAGCGGTCGAGGAAGGCGGAAAGCCTCGCAAGATTCTCTGTGGTGTAAGCCTTGTAGTCGGCGCCGGGAGCGGCGAGGTGGATGTCGGAGACCATGGCCCACATCGCCTCGCGGATGAGGGCTGCACCCTGCATGGCGTCGAAGGCCCGCCATGTCGCCTCGTCTGGCTTCATGTCGAAATATGCCGTGAGCAG
>JADCDC010000347.1 GCA_020252385.1 Aestuariivirga sp. | reverse complement strand
CCGCGCAGCAGCTTCGCCACGCCGTCATAGTTGGGGTCGCTGTCACTGCGCAAATCCGTGCGGTAGATGAACTCGCCGCCCTGCTCCGGCGCCTGCAGCAAAAGCGTGGTGGTGAACTCGCTGCGGTCGAAATGCCAGTTCAGGGCCTCACCCTCGCGGTAGGCCATGACATTGACCCGCGCCAGGTCATCACGTGCTGGGAACAGCGCATCCTTGCCCATCGCCGCCGCGAGGAAGGTGATGAAGTGCGACCACTCATAGATCCAGAGTGGAATGGACTGGGTGATCTGGTCGGCACACACCGTGTGGTTCACTGTCTCGCACAGGGCGAGTGCGGGGTGATCCGGGGCGAGGCCTGGGATCTCCTTCCGGAAATAAATGTTGTGGCGGCGCCGGTGGGTGAAGGAGAGCGTGTCCATCACAGGCCCGATCTCGCTGATCGCCTGAGCCAAGGCCTGGGGCTTCACGAAGCCTTCGAGATTGAACATGCCGTCCTTCGCGAGGTCCGCGCGGCAGCGCGCCACCAGCGCGTCCCAGCCGGGCGTGCCGGGCCTGTCGAGCGGATAACGGTCGAGGTCGAGAATGTCGCGCATGGCTGTCTCCGGCGTTCCGGCGGGCAGAATTGCAGAACCGCGCCTTGCCGCAATGGAGGAAAATGTTAGTCTGACTAGGATTTTCTAAGCCAGGCACCGCCCCATGCTCAAGCTTCCTCCGCTTAACGCCTTGAAATATTTCGAAGCCTCCGCCCGCACGGGCAGCTATGTGGCGGCCGCTGACGAACTGAATGTCACCCCAGCGGCGGTGAGCCAGCAGGTGCGGAACCTCGAAACCTTCCTCAGGCGCAAGCTGTTCACCCGCCTCAACAACCGCATCGCCCTCACCGATGCAGGCCATGCCATCCATGCAGGCATCACGCCGGCGCTGGAGGACATCGCCTCTCTCACCCACCGCGTTCTGGCGGGCAGCAACCGCGCCAAGCTGGTGGTGAGCGTGATTCCCTCACTGGCCGAATGCTGGTTCATGCCGGCCTTCGCCGCCTTTGCGGAGAATGCCGCGCTGCGCGTGGACTTGCGCATCGCGGATGATCCCGTCGATTTCGCCAGTGGCGAGATCGACCTGCGCATCACCTATGGCAGCGGCCACTACCCGGGGCTTCACGCCATTCCGCTGTTTCGCGATGAGGTGATGCCGATGTGCCAACCGGAACTCGCCGAGCGCATCGCGATGCGGACCGCGGACGACAGCCTCTTCATTCACACCAGCTGGGGGCAAAGCTTCGCCTCCCACCCCACATGGGATGACTGGCTCGCCCGCTTCCTGCCTGTGCGCCGGATCGATCCCGCAAAGGGCCACCGCGTCGGCTCATCGCAGCTGGCGCTGGATTTCGCGCGGCGCGGGCTCGGCATTGCGCTGGGCCAGCGCGCATTGGCGGAGGAAGATTTGCGGAACGGCAGGCTGGTGGCGCTGGACAATCAGTCACTGCCGCTGGGGCATGACTACTGCGCCATTCACCCGGCGACGAAGGCGCGGAAGAGCGGCCTGCTGCCCCTCAGGGATTTCCTGCAAACGCGCGCGCCGCGTCAGTGATGACCTCCCACGCATTCAGCGCGAAGGTTCGCATCACATAGATGTCGAAGGCAGTCTCGCCGGTACAATGGACGGTGACCGGCGTGTGGTGAATGCCGGTGAGTGCCACGGTTCCCGGGGTGAACACTGTCTGATGCACATCGACGGGAATGAGCATCGAGAGCACCTCGCGCGCGGGAGCCCCTTCAAGCGCGATGCGCACGCGGCTGTTGGACAGCGGCGTCACCGCGCATTGGCCTTGAAGGCGGGAGGCCGTGTCATCCATTTCAGGACCCACGATCCAGAACTGCGCGGGGCCGATGCGGAAGATGGTGAGCGCGCCATTCACCTGCGCGCGTGCCACCTTCTCCGGCAGCGGGCCGGTGACGGCGGCGATCTTCTCTTCCACACCCGCCACCTGCGTGAGGGAGAATCCTGGGCGCTCGGCGATCGACAGACTGCCGCTCACATAGGGCGTGGCGCTCGCCAGTGCGGACCTGCGCTCAAGCATGGAGGCGGGCTCCTTCGTGATCGATGAAGTGGGGCGAGACGATCTTGAGCTTGGCCTGCTCGTTCTTGAGCGGGAAGGCGGCGATGATCTCCTCACCCACATGGTTGAGGCCGCCCGTGTAGAGGCCGAGTGCGATGAACTTGTTCAGCTCCGTCGACCAGGTCACCGAGGTGATGTAACCGCGCCCGTGTCCCTTGATCTCGTCGCTTGCCGCAAACAGGATCGCCCCGCCGCGAAGCTTCTTGTCAGGCTCCATCAGTTCGAGGCCAACGAGGCTCCAGCGTTCCGGCGACTGGCAATCCTCGCGGAAGCGCAGCGCGCGGCCCACATAGTCCTTCTCCTTGCCGGCCATCTTGCCGAGGCCGAGATCATCGAGCGTGTTGCGGTGGTCGAGCTCGAGACCCGCCACGTGGCCCTTCTCGATGCGCAGGCTCGCCAGAGCCTCGAGGCCATAGGGCTTGATGCCGGTCGATGCCGCGGCCTTGAGGATGTGTTCCCACAGGCTGATCGCATAGTCGGCCGCGACATGGACTTCGTAAGCCAGCTCGCCCGAGAAGGACATGCGGAGCAGCCTGACGGTGACGCCATCGAACGCGATGTCGCGGCAGCCCATGTAGGGCAGCGCCTCGTTCGAGAGATCGGCGTCCGGGAAGGCGAGTGCCAGCGCCTCGCGCGCCTTGGGTCCGGAGACGGCCATGCCGGCCCACTCATCCGTGAGGGAGGCCACCTCGACCTCGAGGTCCGTCCAGTGGCACTGCAGCAGATATTCGAGCCATGACATGACCTCCCCCGCCTGCGCGGTGGTAGTCGTCATGTAGAATTTGGTCTCGGAGATGCGCGCGGTCGTGCCGTCGTCCAGCACGATGCCGTCATCGTTCAGCATCACGCCATAGCGCACCTTGCCGACAGGCAGCTTGGCGAAGCCGTTGACATAGACGCGGTTCAGGAATTCCGCCGCGTCCGGCCCCTGGATGTCGATCTTGCCCAGTGTGGAGACATCGGCGAGGCCGACACCCTTGCGCACGAGTTCCATTTCCTTGACATAGGCCGTCTCCGGCCGGTCACCCGCCCAGGAATAGAACCAGGCGCGCTTCCACAGCCCGGCCTCGATGAAGGTGGCGCCGTTCCGCGCATGCCAGTCGTGCAGCGGCGAGAGGCGCAGCGGGCGGAAGTGCGCGCCCCTGGTGCGGCCGGCGATGGCGCCCATGGCGAGCGGCGCGTAAGGCGGCCGGAAGGTGGTGGTGCCCGCCTCCGGAATGGTGATGCCGCGATAGCCGGCCATCAGCGCCAGGGCATTGATGTTCGAGGTCTTGCCCTGGTCGGTCCCCATGCCGAGCGTGGTGTAGCGCTTCAGATGCTCGACCGAGAGATAGCCCTCCTGATGCGCGTTCTTCACGTCCTTCAACGTCACGTCGCTCTGGAAATCGACGAAGGCCTTGCCCTTGGCCTCCTGCGGGGGCGTCCAGCTGGGCAGGATGGCGTAGCTCCGGTCCGTCACATGCTCCGGCGCATAGACGGGCCGCGTCCTGCCAAAGCCCGCAGCCGATGCGGCCGACGCACCGGCATTGGCCCCTTCCGCGATGGCGGCTGAGAGGCCGAAACTGCCCATCATGGCGCCAGCGCCGAAATGGGTAGAGGGGAAGCCGCCCGGCACGAAGCCCGCGATAGACTCCTCATATCTCGGCTTGATGCCGCCATGGGACGACAGATGCACCACGGGCGACCAGCCGCCGGCCATGCCCACCGCGTCACACTCGACGGTGACGGCATGGGCGCCGCCGAGCTTCACGGCCTTGACACCCTTGGTACCCTCGACATCGACGATGCCGCTGCCCGGAAAGACGGCGATGCCCTTCGTACCGGCGCGCGCGAGGATCTCGGCTGAGACGGCGGGACGGTGGTCCGCGACCGTCACCGCCACGCCGGCTGCGGCAAGGTCGAGTGCTGCGTCATAGCCCGTGTCGTTGTTACAGAGGATCACCGCGCGCCTCTCGGGCGCCACGGCGAAGCGGTTGGCATAGCTCCTGAGCGCCGAGGCAAGCATCACGCCCGGGCGATCATTGTTGGAAAAGACCAGCGGCCGCTCGATCGCGCCGGTTGCCATGACGATCGTTCTGGCGCGAAGCTGTGTCAGCACCATGCGCGCCTGGCCCTTGCGCGCATCAGGCCGCAGGTGGCTGCGGTTCTCGACGAGCACCGCGAGGTTGCCGTCATAAAGGCCCTGGACGGTGGTGCGGGTGAAGGCTTCGACATTGGCGAGGCTCTTCAGTTCCTCCACGCATGAAATGCGCCAGGCCTCATGCTCCGCATCGCTCGCCGACAGGAGCGAGCCGCCGAACTCCGAATCCTGCTCTGCCAGCACCACCCTGGCACCGCTGCGGCCCGAGGTCAGCGCTGCCGCAAGCCCCGCCGGGCCGGAGCCGATGACCAGCACGTCGCAGAAGGCGTGGCGCATGTCGTAGCGGTCGGGGTCCGAACGGTCGGTCGCCTTGCCCAGCCCCGCCGCCTTGCGGATGAAGGGCTCGTAGAACATCCAGGAGCCCTTTCGCGGCCCCATGAAGGTCTTGTAGTAGAAGCCGGACTGGAACATGGGGGCGAGAAGGGAATTCACCGCCATCATGTCGAAGTCGGGCGAGGGCCAGGCATTCTGTGAGCGCGCGATGAGGCCATCGACGAGGTCGACCATGGTCGCCGCCACATTGGGCTCGGTCGTGGCACCATCGCCCAGGGTGAAGAGCGCATTGGGCTCCTCGATCCCGGCGGAGAGAATGCCGCGCGGGCGGTGATACTTGAAGCTGCGGCCCACCAGCAGCCTGTTGCCGGCAAGCAGGGCGGAGGCCAGCGTGTCACCGGAAAAACCGGTAAGCGGCTTGCCGTCAAACCTCGCCGAGACGGCCCTGCGGCGGTCGATCCGGCCACCCTGCGCGAGCCTGCGGAAGCTCATGACACTACCCCGCCGATCTCGTTGGTGGCAGTGTTGCGCGCGAGCTTGAACCAGCGGCGGCAGCCCAGCACATGCTGCCAGTATTCCGTATGCGGACCTTTGGGGTTGTCGAACAGGAAGTAGTAGTCATGCCAGGTCTTGAGGTCGCCTGTCCCGTGCTGCGGCCTTTGCTTTGTGGCATCGCCGCCATAGCGGAATTCGGAGACGTCGCGGTCGCCGCAATATGGACAGGGGATCATCATTGCTTGTAGGTCCAGTTGCCGAGGCCGAATTCATCGAGTTCGCGGCCCTTCTCGAAACGGTCGAGGCCGAAGTCGCGGACGAGTTCGTGTTCCTGGTCATTGGCGATGGTGTGGGAGAAGGTCCAGCCCGAGGCCGGTGTCGCCTTGAAGCCCTGATAGCACCAGCCGCCGTTGAGATAGAGGTTCTTGACCTCCGTCCTGCAGATGAAGGGGCTGCCGTCCGGCGTCATGTCCTGGATGCCGCCCCAGTGGCGGAGCAGGCGCAAGCGCGAGATGAAGGGCATCAGCGAGACGGCGCATTCCGCCACCGTCTGGATGCGGTTGAACTGGCCTCTCTGGGTGTAGGTGTTGAAGCCGTCGATGTGCGCGCCGAAGACGAGCCCGCCCTTGTCGGACTGCGAGAGGTAGAAGAGTTCAGCGCCCCAGGACACCACGTGATCGACAATGGGCTTGATCGGCTCCGTCACGAAGGCCTGCAAGATGTGGCTTTCGATGGGAAGCCTGAGACCCGCCATCTTCGCCACGTGGGAGGTGTGGCCCGCGACCGCGATGCCGACCTTTCCGGCATTGATGCGGCCTTGAGAGGTCTCGACACCCGAGACCTTGCCATCATCGATCACGAAGCCCGTAACCTCGCAGTTCTCGATAATGTGGACGCCAAGTGCCGAGGCCGCGCGGGCATAGCCCCAGGCCACCGCATCATGCCGCACGGTTCCGGCGCGCGGCTGCATGATGGCGCCATGGATCGGCCAGCGCGCATCCTTCGACCAGTCGAGATAGGGGAGCAGCTTCCTGACCTCGCCCGGATCGAGAAGTTCCGCGTCGATGCCGTTGAGCCGCATGATGTTTCCGCGCCGGGCGAAAACATCCATCTGCACCGGGCTCACCGCCAGCACGATCTGCCCGCGCTGCGAGACCATGCAGTTGAAGTTGAGATCGTGGGACAGCCCCTCCCACAGCTTCAGCGAATGCTCGAAGAAGGCGGTGTTGCCGCCCATCATGTAGTTCGAGCGGATCAGCGTGGTGTTGCGGCCGACATTGCCCGAGCCGATGTAGTTCCGCTCGATCACCGCGACATTGGTGATGCCGTGGTTCTTCGCGAGGTAATAGGCGGTGGCAAGCCCGTGGCCGCCGCCGCCGACGATCACCACGTCATAGGAGGACTTGGGGGTGGGTTTCTCCCAGGCCCGGGGCCAGGGAAGGTCCGGGTCGAGGGCATGGCGCGCAAGGGCCAGGGCTGAATAATGCTTGGACACGGGTGCGTTGCTAACAGAACTTGCCGCGCTTCGGCAAGGTGCAGAAACTTCACCTCCTGCGGCGTTCCGCCCATTCCGTGAGTGCGAATGAGACGATCCCGAGCCCCGTGAACCCCGCGATCAGCGGAATGACCGTTCCGTCATAGAGTTGCCCGATGAAGCCCCCCGTCAGGATGGCGATGAGGGAGGAGATGGCGCCCGAAATCGATGCCGCCATGCCGGCGATCCGCCCCATCGGCTCCATGGCGATTGCGTTGTAATTGCCGAACAGCAGGCCATTGCAGAAAAATGTGATGAAAAGGAAGATGGCCAGCAGAGACAGCGGCGGGTGGCCGCCGGAGGCAATGCTCACGCCCAGGAACAGCACCGAGAGCACGAGAAACGACCTCAGCGCCAGCTTCGAGATCAGCCGCATGCCGTAGCGCATGACGAGCCGGGCGTTCACCAGCATGGCGATCGCCATGCCACCGGCAAACAGCGCGAACCACAGGGCGAAATAGCCTCCCTGCCCGTATTGCTCCGCGAAGATCTGCTGCGAGGTTCCGAGAAACACGATGAAGCTGCCGAAGACAGCGCCCACCGCCAGCGTATAACCCATGGCCACGGGGTGGCGCAGCACCTGGCCGGCCGCCGCCATCAGCGCCGTGACGGACAACGGGCTGCGCCGCTCGCGCGGCAGGGTCTCCGCCTGGCGGAGCCACAGCCACAACCCGGCGATCACCCCGAAGGCCAACAAGCCTACGAAGATGAACCGCCAGCTCGCAAGCAGCAGCACGAGCTGCCCGATGGAGGGCGCCAGCATCGGCACCAGCATGAAGACCATCATCACGAAGGACATGACGCGCGCCATGGCCGCACCGCCCTGCCCGTCCCGCACCATGGCAATCGACACGATGCGCGGCGAGGATGCGCCGAAGCCCTGGATGAAGCGTCCGAT
>JADCDC010000346.1 GCA_020252385.1 Aestuariivirga sp. | reverse complement strand
CTTCGGTCAATTCGGCATCAACATCTTGTCCCTTGTGAAAAAGGCCTATGGCCCCGCGGGACAGGAAGGGCTCAGCATAGTCGAGCAGCAGCGGCAGCGGCGCCAGCGCGCGGGCCACCACGCAGTCGACCCTGGGCAGGTTCCGGTCCGCCTTCAGCGTTTCGAGGCGAACACAATGGACATGCGCCCGCGTTGCCGTCTGGCGCGCCGCCTCGCGCAGGAAGGCAGCCTTCTTGCCATTGCTTTCATAGAGGTGGGCCTCGAGTCCGCCGGCGATGGCGACCACCAGTCCCGGAAGCCCTGCCCCGGAGCCCAGTTCCGCGATGACTTTCGTGCCGCGCGGCAGAAGCGGCAGCAGTTGCAGGGAATCGAGGAGGTGGCGTTCCCACACCGCATCGGCGGTTGCGGGCCCGATCAGGTTGATCCGCTTCTGCCAGGAGAGCAGCAGCGCGACATAGGTTTCCAGCCGCTGGCGTGATTCACGTGAAACATTGAGCCGGTCGAGCACGGCTGCGGCGTCTGGCGGCATCGTGCTCACGCAGCGCTTTGCCGGTCGCGCCGCTTCGCGTGGCCCAAGATCACGGCGAGCGCTGCGGGCGTCATGCCGTCGATGCGGGAGGCCTGGCCGAGCGTTGCCGGGCGAACCCGCTGCAGCTTGTGCCGGAGTTCGGCGGACAGGCTTGGCATGGCCGCGTAGTCGAGACCTTCCGGCAGGGCGAGCCCGTCCTCACGGCGGAGCGCTGCAATGTCGGACTCCTGCCGCTGCATGTAGCCTGCATAAAGCGCCTCTGCCTCGAGGGCTTCCATGACGTCGGCGCCAAGGGACATGAGTTCCGGCCAGATCCTGCTCACCCCCAGCCAGCCAACCTCCGGCATGGCGAGGAGATCGAGGGCGGTGCGACGCAGGCCATCCTGGTTGACGCGCAAACCCTGGCGCGCCGCTTCGCCCGAGGTCAGCGACAGGCGCCGCGCAAGCTCCAGACCTTCCGTGATTGCGGCAGCGCGGCGCTGGAATGCCGCAGCCCGTTCCGGACCGACGAGACCAGCGGATAGTCCCAGCGGTGTCAGTCTCAGATCGGCATTGTCGGCCCGCAGCGAGAGGCGGTATTCCGCCCGTGACGTGAACATCCGGTAGGGCTCCGAAACGCCCTTGGTCACCAGGTCGTCGATCATGACGCCGATATAGGCCTGGGCCCGGTCCATGATGATCGGCTGTTGCCCGCCAGCCTTGCGGGCAGCGTTGAGCCCCGCAACGATGCCCTGGGCCGCCGCCTCCTCATATCCCGTGGTGCCATTGATCTGGCCGGCCAGGAACAGGTTGGGGATGCGCTTCACCTCAAGCGCGGCAGTCAGTTCGCGCGGGTCGACATAGTCATACTCGATGGCATAGCCCCACCGCTTGACCGCCACATTTTCCAGTCCGGGCATGGTGCGGAGGAAGGCCTGCTGCACCTCCTCCGGAAGGGAGGTTGAGATGCCATTCGGATAGACGGTGTCGTCGTCGAGCCCCTCGGGTTCCAGGAAGACCTGGTGGGTCTCCTTGTCCCGGAACCTCTGGATCTTGTCCTCGATCGAGGGACAATAGCGCGGTCCCACCCCCTCGATCTGCCCGGAATAGACCGGCGAAAGGTGGATATTGTCCGCGATCAGCCGATGGCCTTCGGGCCTGGTGTGGGTGATGAAGCAGGAGACCTGCGGCGTCTCGATGGCGCGTGTCAGGAAGGAGAAGGGCACCGGCTTATCGTCGCCCTTCTGCTCTTCCAGGCGGTGCCAGGCGATGCTGCGCCCGTCCAGCCGCGGAGGCGTGCCGGTCTTGAGGCGCCCAAGCCTCAACCCGGCCTCGGCCAGCTGGCGGGAAAAGCCGTGGCTGGGCGGCTCGCCATGGCGGCCGGCAGGGATGCGCCGGTCGCCGATATGGATCAGGCCGTTCAGGAAGGTTCCGGTGGTCAGGACCACCGTGCCGCATCGGAAGCTGCGGCCATCCTCGCAGACAACGCCCGTGACGGCGCCGCCATCCATCAGGAAACCGCTGGCGGCGGCGGCGAGCACGGTCAGGTTGGGCTGTTCCGCAATGGCCGCCTGCATGGCGTTGCGATAGAGCTTGCGGTCCGCCTGGGCGCGGGGGCCGCGCACGGCCGGGCCCTTGGAGCGGTTGAGCAGGCGAAACTGTATGCCGGCACGGTCGGCGACCCGGCCCATCAACCCATCAAGCGCATCGACCTCGCGCACGAGGTGGCCCTTTCCAAGACCGCCGATGGCGGGATTGCAGGACATTTCACCGATCGTGTCGGCGCGATGGGTCAGGAGTGCCGTCCGGGCGCCAAGGCGCGCGGCAGCGGCTGCCGCCTCAACCCCGGCATGCCCGCCGCCGATCACGATCACATCGAAGATAGTCATTGTGGTGCCTGTCTACGCCAACTCGGGTTGCGGGTCAAAATGGCGATCCGTTTCACGTGAAACAATGGCGTCACTTCCCGATGCAGAACCGGCTGAAGATGGCACCCAGCCACTCTTCCACATCCACCTTGCCGGTCAGACGGGCGATTTCCTCGGATGCCCGGCGGATGTCCTCGGCTTTCAGCTCGAGCCGGTCGGTACCGCCGTCCAAAGCATCGTTCAGGCAGCGAATCAATCGATCCGCCACCGCCTTTTGCCGAGCCGACACGAGCAGCGCTGACTCTACGTTACCGTAACGATCTGCCAGGATCTCGGAAAGCCTTGAAAGGAATGACGATAGTCCTTCGCCGCTGCGTGTCGAGGTGGCGATCGATGAAGAATCGTTTCGCGGGAGTCCCGATTCCCCAGCCGGCAGATCGCATTTGTTGCGGATGATCAGGTCTGGGATGACCGCGCTGTCTGG
>JADCDC010000345.1 GCA_020252385.1 Aestuariivirga sp. | reverse complement strand
GGCGCGACTTCACGGCGGCACTCGAGGACGTGAAGGAACTGCGCGTCACCAACGTGCTCGATGCGCTGAACGACATCCTGGCCCCCCACATCTTCCCCCCGAGGGAAGACGGCGGCGACGCGCGCGCCTGCCCCTCCTGCGGCAGTGGCCAGCTGTCGCTGAAGCTCGGCAAGTTCGGCTCCTTCATCGGCTGCTCCAACTATCCCGAGTGCAAGTTCACCCGCCCCATGACGCCCGGTGCGGAGGGCGCGGAGGCCGTTCCGGCGGAAGGCGTGCTGCTCGGCGTCGACCCCGAGACCGGCGAGAAGGTGACGCGCCGGGTGGGCCGCTTCGGGCCCTACCTGCAGCTGGGCGAGGCGGTCGAGGGCGAGAAGCCGCAGCGCGCCTCGATCCCCAAGGGGAAGAAGCCCGAGGACATCACGCTCGAAGAGGCGCTGAAGCTCCTCTCGCTGCCGCGCGAGATCGGCCTCCACCCGGAGACGGGCAAGCCCATCGTGGCCAATTTCGGCCGCTTCGGGCCCTTCGTGCTGCATGACGGCACCTATGCCAATCTCGAAAGCCCCGAGGACGTGTTCACCATCGGCATCAACCGCGCGGTGGCCGTGCTCGCCGAGAAGAAGGCGCGCGGCTTCCAGCGCCCGAAGGCCGGCGCGCTGAAGGACCTGGGGGCCCATCCCGCGGGCGGCGGCTCGATCCAGGTGATGAAGGGCAAATACGGGCCCTATGTGAAGTTCGGCAAGGTCAACGCCACGCTGCCGCGCGACAAGGATCCCGAGAGCCTGACGCTCGAGGAGGCAGTGGCGCTCATCGCCGAGCGCGAGGGCAAGTCGCCTGCGAAGAAGAAGGCGCCCGCCAAGAGGCCTGCCGCGAAGAAGGCTGCTGCGAAAAAGCCGGCGAAGAAGGCTGCGGTGAAGAAGGCGGCCGTGAAGAAGCCCAAGGCGGCCTAGCGCTTCGAAAGCCTATTCCAGCTTGCGGATGATGTCCTTGAGCTCCGGCTCATCGACCGCCTCCGCGGCCTCCGGCACCGAGAACCATTGCAGTGTCCGCTGGCCCTGCTCCGGCCAGTCCGGGTGCTGCACCATCTGCTCGAGTGCGAAGACCTCCACCCGGCAGGGCTGGACGCTGCCATTGCCGAGGCGCTTGCCATATTCGAATTCACCGATCGGCTTCTTGCTGACCTGGCCGCCGAGCCCGGCCTCCTCATAGGCTTCTCGCGCCGCGGTCTCGGCGGGAGAGAGACCCTTGATCGGCCAGCCCTTGGGGATCACCCAGCGACCGGTGTCGCGGGATGAAATGAGCAACACTTCCCGGCTGGCGCCAGAATGGCGCCACGGGAGGGCTGCATACTGCTTCCTGATGGCCGGCTTCTTCACTGCACCTGTCCAGAGCAAACGATTCGGGGCTCCACGTAGAGTTCATACCGGAAGCGGGAGCATGACAACAATGTGGTAAACAAGTGGTTCCTGTTCAGCCGGCGGCGAGGGCGGCGAGCCAGTAGAACAGCGCCGCGATGACGGCGGCCGCCGGCATGGTCACGACCCAGGCGTAGACGATGCTCGCCGCCACGTTCCAGCGCACCGCCGAGACCCGCCGGGCGGCACCCACGCCCACGATGGCGCTGGTGATGGTGTGGGTGGTCGAAACCGGAATGCCGAGAGATGTGGCCCCGAACAGCGTGATGGCGCCCGCCGTTTCGGCGCAGGAGCCCTGCATGGGGGTGAGCCTGGTGATCTTCGAGCCCATGGTGTGCACGATGCGCCAGCCGCCCATGAGCGTGCCCATGCCCATCACCGTGTAGCAGGCGAGGATCACCCAGCCTGGCACCGTGAACTCCTCGTAGATGCCGTGGGAATAGAGCAGCACGGCGATGAGCCCCGCGGTCTTCTGCGCATCATTGCTGCCGTGCCCCAGCGAATAGAGTGCGGCCGAGACGAGCTGCGACTTGCGGAAGAAGCCGTCGGCGAAGGCGGGCGAGGCCTTGACGAAAGCCCAGCTGACGAACAGCACGAGGAAGAGCGCCAGCACGAAGCCGCTGAAGGGCGAGAGCACGATGGCGTAGATCGTCTTCGACAGGCCCGACCAGATCACCGCGGAGAAGCCCGCCTTGGCGACCCCTGCCCCGACGATGCCGCCGATCAGCGCATGCGAGCTCGAGGACGGGATGCCGCCCCACCAGGTGATGACGTTCCAGGCGATCGCCCCCATCAGCGCGCCGAAGATCAGCGGATCGTCCACCAGTGCCGGATCGACGATGCCTGAGCCCACCGTGTTGGCGACATGGACGCCGAACACGAAGAAGGCGGCGAAATTGAAGAAGGCCGCCCAGATCACGGCATATTGCGGCTTCAGCACTCGGGTCGAGACGATGGTGGCGATCGAGTTCGCCGCATCGTGCAGCCCGTTCATGAAGTCGAAGGCCAATGCCACCAGGACCAGCAGCACGAGCGTGACCGAGACGCCCGCCATCACACGTGCTCGATCACGATGTCGTTCATCACATGGGCGACATCCTCGAACCGGTCGCAGACCTTCTCGAGATGGTCGTAGATCTGCGCGCCGATGACGAAGGCCATCGCGTCCTGCCGGGCGGGGCCGAGGAAGAGTGTGCGAAGGCCCTTGTCGTTCAATTCGTCCGCCTCGCCCTCGAGCCGGGTGAGCTCGCCCGTCAGCGCGTGGAGCCTGGCCGAGTGCTGGCCCACGCTGCGCATCATCGGCAGGCCCTCCGCGATGAGATCCGCCATGGCGATCACCTTGTCCGCCATGGCCTGCATGTCCGGCGCGAAGAGGGCGACGTCATAGAGCAGCACGGTCTTCGCGGTCTTGTTCATCTGGTCGATGGCGTCGTCGAGTGCCGCCGAGAGCGCCTTGATGTCCGAGCGGTCGAAGGGGGTGATGAAGCTGCGGCGGATCGCCATCATCACCTCATAGGAGATCTCGTCCGCCTCTTCCTCCTGGCGGGACAGGACGGCGCAATGGCGCGGGGCGTCGGGGCCGCCCTCCACAATGGCGCGGAGCGAGCGGGCCGCGTCCTGCGCCTTGGCCGCATGGGCCTCGAACAGGTCGAAGAACCTCTCCTCCTTGGGCATCAGCTTCTTGAACCAGTCGAGCATGGCGCTCTCCTCCAGGCGTCGCCGGAACCCGGCGGCAATCCTCTGGATTTTCAGCACAAATCCCGGGTAAGCCTTGATCCATGGCAAATAAGCCTTCCATCAGGCCCCAACTCCCCTCCGAGGCGGAAGTTCTGGAGTTCATCCAGTCTTCCCCCTCGATCGTCGGCAAGCGCGAGATTTCCCGCCATTTCGGCGTCACGGGGGCCGACAAGGTGGCGCTCAAGGCGCTGCTGAAGCGGATGGAGGAGGACGGCCTCCTTTCCAAGCGGCAGCGCAAGCTGATCGACCGCTCCTCCCTGCCGCCCGTCACGGTGCTCGAGGTCATCGGCACCGACAAGGACGGGGAGGCCTTCGCCGAGCCCGTGGAATGGGACGAGCGCCAGGCGGGAAAGCCGCCCCGCGTGGTGATCGAGGGGGCGGAGAAGGCGCCGCGCAAGGGCGACCGG
>JADCDC010000344.1 GCA_020252385.1 Aestuariivirga sp. | reverse complement strand
GAGAAGTCGAGGTCCGGGTTTTCCTTGGCGATACCGGCCGTCACCCACTCGCCGCCGCCGATCAGGATGTCGGCCTCGCCGGTGGCGAGAGCGGTCTGGCTGGCGACCACGTCGGTCACCGCCTTGGCATTGGCCTTCATCTTGAGGAGGACGTCCTTCAGTGCCGGGAGATCGGCCTCCGTCAGCTCGGCCGTCTTCTTGCCGAGCGACATGGCGGCAAGCCCCATGACGGGCAGGTAGTAGTCATAGATGGCGATGCGGCCCTTGTACTTCTCGTTCGTCAGTACACCGAGGGTTTCCATGTCGGCCGCGTCGACCTTCGACTTGTTGAAGCCGATCGTGTTGTAGCCGAACTTCTCGGTGATGCCGTAACGCTGGCCCTCGAACTTCGAGTGCTGGTCCATCAGCACCTCGGGGAAGATGTCGGCGATGGGGAGCTTGTCCTCGGGCAGCGGATCGAACAGCCCGCGCTCCACGCCGCGGCGGACGTCCACCGTGTCGATCACCATCACGTCCCAGTCGCCGGGCTGTGACTGCTCGACGATGGCGAGGCCCGCACCCGTGCCCTCGAACTCCTTGACGTTCACCTTGATGCCGTTGGCGTCCTCGAAGGGCTTCAGCAGGTTGGGATCGGCGTGGTCGCACCAGACGAGCGCGTTGAGGTCCGCCGCGGAAGCCGTTGCGTAAGACCCCATGAGGGCGAGGACGGCGAAGGATGCGCCGAAGAGACGGCGCGTGAGACGGTTGGTCATGAGCGTTTCTCCCTGAATAGGGAAAAACTGAACCAATTACAAAGTTGAGTCAATTCCAAATATCAGGCACACTGATGCAATGTCAGGCCTTCGGGAGAAGCAGAAAGCCATCCGCCATGACCGCATCATCGAGGCGGCGAGCCGGCTGTTCCGCGAGCAGGGCTATGAGGACGTGAAGATCGAGGCCATCGCCGCCGCGGCGGAGGTGGCGATCGGCACGATCTACAATTACTACCGCAACAAGGGCGACCTGCTCGTCGCCATCGTCTCGCTCGAGGTGGGCGAGGTGCTGAAACAGGGCGAGGAGGTGATCGCCCGCCCGCCCGCCGATGCGGAGGAGGCGGTCGACGCCCTGGTCGGGGGCTATGTGGAGCACTCGCTGAGCTATCTCTCGAAGGAGATGTGGCGGCAGGCCATGGCGATCTCGACCGTCCAGCCTTCGAGCCCCTTCGGCGAGACCTATGCCGCCCTCGACGTGGCGCTGGCGCGGCAGACCGTGACGCTGCTGGAACGGCTGCAGGCGCTGGGCCGCCTGAGCGAGAGGGCCGATGCCGGGGCGCTGGGAGAGGTGATCTTCAACAACACCAACATGAACTTCACCGTGTTCGTGAAGACGGAGGAGATGCGGCTCGAGGCGCTGCGGGAGATGCTGCGGCGGCAGCATGGGGCTGTGCTGGCGGGGTGGAAAATTCCTTGAACTAGGAAAATAGACCTTGACAGCGCGCGGTCGGCGGAGTAGGAAGGGGCATTCTCGACAGTTGCGCTCAGAACAGGCCGTCAGAAAGCTGGGTCCCGGCTTTCGCCGGGATGACGGATTTAGGGGTGCTTTCGCCGGGATGACGGCTCTGAGGGGTTGGTGCCTGGCCCATGCAACGGTCGCGTCTGGTGCATTTCCCCCGGAGTTGCGTTTCTGCTATCAAGCTCCATCGTCCGCAGGAGACTGACCCCATGAACAAGCCGCTCAATCTCGAAGGCGCCACCAGCTGGGAACCTTCGCCCAACAACCTGGAGCCGTTCTGGATGGGCTTCACGCCCAACCGCGCCTTCAAGAAGCGCCCTCGCATGATCGCCCGCGCCAAGGACATGCACTACTATGACATGACCGGCCGCCCCATCCTCGATGGGTCCGCGGGGCTTTGGTGCTCCAACGCCGGCCATTGCCGCGAGCCGATCGTCGCCGCGATCCAGAAATCGGCCGCCGAGCTTGATTTCGCGCCGACCTTCCAGTTCGGCCATCCGAAGGTGTTCGAGCTGGCCTCCAGGCTTGCCACCATGGCGCCGGGCGACCTCAACTACGCCTTCTTCTGCAACTCGGGCTCGGAAGCGGCCGACACGGCGCTGAAGATCGCGCTCGCCTATCACCGCGCCAGGGGCCAGGCGAGCCGCACCCGGCTCATCGGCCGCGAGCGCGGCTATCACGGCGTGAACTTCGGCGGCATCTCTGTCGGTGGCATGGTCGCCAACCGCAAGTGGTTCGGGGCGATGCTGGCGGGCGTCGACCACCTGCCGCACACCTACAACCGCAAGGAACAGGCCTTCACCAAGGGCGAGCCGGAATGGGGCGTGCACCTCGCCGACGAGCTCGAGCGGCTGGTGGCGCTGCATGACGCCTCGACCATCGCCGCGGTGATCGTGGAGCCGATGGCGGGATCGACCGGCGTGCTGCCGCCGCCCAAGGGGTACCTCAAGCGCCTGCGCGAGATCTGCGACAAGCACGGCATCCTGCTGATCTTCGACGAGGTGATCACCGGCTTCGGGCGCCTCGGCCACGCCTTCGCCGCGGAGCGCTTCGGCGTCACCCCGGACATCCTGACCTTCGCCAAGGGTGTTACCTCCGGCACCGTGCCGATGGGCGGCTGCATGGTGCGCCAGGGCATCTACGACACCTTCATGAACGGCCCCGACCACGTGATCGAGCTGTTCCACGGCTATACCTACACCGGCCACCCGATGGCGGCCGCGGCAGGTGTCGCCACCATGGACCTCTATCGCGACGAGAAGCTGTTCGAGAACGCCAAGAAGCTCGAGAATGTGTGGGCGGACGCCGCCTTCACCTTGAAGGGCCATCCGCTGGTCGAGGACATCCGTACCATGGGCCTCGTGGCCGCGGTCGATCTGAAGCCGATCGAGGGTTCGCCCGGGCTTCGCGCCTACAAGGCGATGGAGAACGGCTTCCATGACGTCGGCATGATGGTGCGCATCACGGGGGACACGATTGCGCTGTCGCCGCCCTTGATGATCAACGAGAACCAGATCGACGAGATCTTCTCCGACAAGATGCCGAAGATCCTCGCCTCGGTGGCCTGAGAAAACACTCCGAATCGACGCCACTCCCTCGCCTTCCCCGCCCCCACGCATGTGGGGGCGAGGGGAGGGTGAGGGGGTGCGTCCGCGCGCGTGGAGGGTTGCGGTTGGGACTCGTGGAACCGACCCCCTCACCCTGCCCTCTCCCCCTTTGCAGGGGGAGAGGAATGACTCGGGTGAACAGGGGGAAAGGAATGATTGGGGTGAGCAGGGGGAGAGGCAGGGATTGGGAGAGCGGGAAAAAGCAGGGAGCAGGGGGAGAGGAGTGAGTGTTGTTCATGGGGCGGACTCATGGGCAATGCTCCCTTGGAGAGAGTTTTCCCCAGTTCTGGCCGGCTCTCGATCCCAATGCTTTGAAACCGTAACGGCTTCTGGCATATGATTTCATAAAGGCGACGGGGACACAGGCGAGAATGTCACGCCAGATGCTGCCGGTGATGCTGGTGCTCACCATTCTGACGATCGCCGCGATGGTTATCGCGGCGTATTTGCTGCTGTTTGCGGGTGCCGCCATGGCGGCCATCTCTGGCGCCATCCTGCTGCTCGCCATCTGCGTACTCGCCACCGGTCTGGCCATGACGATGAAGCTCGGCAAGGTCGAGGACTGGCTCTATTCGCATGACGAGACGCTGCGCGACCTGGCGGGCCGCTCCGACCGGGCCGCGGCGCGGCTGAGCGAGCTGGAACACCAGGTGAACCTGCCGACCCCCGGCATCGACAAGCTGATCACCGACCTCAGCGCGCTGCGCCAGGAGGTGAAGGACGCCATGCTGCGCAAGAGCGAGGCCAATGCCGCCGCCGCCACCGCCCGGCCCGAGGCGCCGCGGGCGGCCGACGAGCCGATGGAGCCCGAGCACCTCGACCTGCTGCTCGAACCGGTGATCGAACTCTCCTCCGGCAGCACATCGCATTACCGCGCGCTGGTGAGCCTGGCCAACAGCCGGGGCGAGGTGGTGCCGAGTTCCGAACTGATGGACAAGGCCGATCTCGGCGGCATGCGGCCGGCACTCGATGCCCACATGGTCAAGCTGGTGGCGCCGGTGCTGCGGCGGCTGCGCCTCAAGAACCCGGGGCTTCGCGTCTTCGTGCCGCTCGGCCTCGCGACGCTGGGCTCGCGCGTGGAGGCGGACAGCATCATCGCGCTGCTGCTGCGCGATTCGGACGTGGCCAACGGAATGGTGTTCGAGCTGGGCCAGGACGACATCGGGCAGCTCGATCCCACAGGGATCGAGAACCTCGCGCGGCTCGGCCGCCTCGGCGCCACGCTGGCGCTGCGCGACGTCTATCTGGGCGGGCTCGACCTCACCGCGCTGCGCCAGCTGGGCGTGCGCTTCCTGAACTTCCCGCCGCATGCGGTGGACGCCGGGAACGGCCCGAGCGAGGTGTGGCGCGAATTCGTGCAATATGCCCGCGCCATGCAGATCCAGCTCATCGTCGGCGGCATCGACACGCCGCAGCAGGCGGCCTCCGCCAGCAAATGCGCGCGCTTCGGGCACGGCTCATTCTTCGCGCCGCCGCGCAAGGTCCGCCGCGATGCCGGGGTTGCCGCCGCGGGCCGCCGCGCCAGCGTGGCCTGAGCCCAATCCCGCCACATGCAGCGCTTCTCCGACGCCTATCCCGTCTGGTTCTGCGACATCTGGGGCGTCGTTCACGATGGCGTGAGGCCCTTTGCGCTGACCGTCGCGGCGCTGAAGCGCCACCGCGAAGGCGGCGGGATCGTCATCCTCGTCACCAACTCGCCGCGCAGCAATCTGGGCGTGGAGCGCCAGCTTCTCGACATCGGCGTCGACCCTGCCTCGCATGACCGGATCGTCACCTCGGGCGACGTGACGCAGGAACTGATGAAGCGCCATGGCGGCGGGCGCGTGTTCCACTTAGGTGCTGAGCGCGATCATTCGATCTATGATGGAACGGGTGTTGCGCGCGTGCCGCTCGACGAGGCGAAGGCGGTGCTCTGCACTGGGCTCTTCGACGACGTGAACGACAGGCTCGAGGACTATGACGGGCTTCTCGACGACATCCGCCGCCGCGGCCTCACCATGATCTGCGCCAATCCGGACAAGATCGTGAGGAAGGGGGACCGCATCCTCTATTGCGCGGGAACGCTGGCGGATCTCCATGCCGCGCGCGGCGGAACCGTGCTGATGGCGGGAAAGCCCTTCAGCCCCATCTATGACCTCGCCATGGCGGAGGCCTCCCGCATCGCCGGGCGGACGGTCGGGCGCGATGAGGTGCTGGCGATCGGCGACGGGCCCGAAACCGACATCCGCGGTGCTGCCGACTATGGCCTTGCCGCACTTCTTGTTGCAGAAGGGATCACCGATGCGAGCGCGGGGCTTGCGGCGGTCGAGGCCGAGGTGCGGGCCGCCGTGCCCCACGCCCGCATCGTGGCGACCGTCCACGACCTCGCGTGGGTGTGAGCAGGGACGTAAGAAGGATCTGGAATGCGTGTGATCGCGGGCCTGTCGCCCGTTCCTGAAAGCTGCCAGGGCGCCGTCGTCGCCATCGGCAATTTCGACGGCGTGCACCGCGGCCACCAGGCGCTGCTGGACCGCGCCGCGGCCGAGGCACGGCGGCTCAACCGGCCCTGGGGTGTCGTCAGCTTCGAGCCGCACCCGCGGAGCTATTTCAAGCCCGACGAGCCGGTGTTCCGGCTGACGCCAGCCCCCCTCAAGGCAAGGCTCGTCGAGGCGCTGGGCGCCTCCTTCCTCGCCGTGCTGCCCTTCGACCGGGCGCTGTCGGAGCTTTCCGCCGCCGACTTCGTCACCCGCCACCTGGTGGAGCGGCTGCGCGCCGCGCATGTCGTCACGGGCTATGACTTCCATTTCGGGCGCGGCCGCACGGGGAACCCCGCCATGATGGCGGAACTCGGTGCGAAGCTCGGCTTCGGCGTCTCCATCCTCGAGCAGGTGCGCGACGAGGGCGACCAGCACTCGCCCTTCTCCTCGAGTTCGATCCGCCAGGCGCTGCGCCACGGCCATGTGAAGGCCGCGGCGCGCGAGCTCGGCTATCACTGGAGCGTTATGGGCGAGGTGGTGCGCGGCGACCAGCGCGGCCGCACCATCGGCTTTCCGACACTCAACATCGTGCTCGACAAGGGGGCAGACCCGTTCCGCGGCATCTATGCGGTGAGGGTGCGCGATGCGGCGGAAAAGGGCCAGGCGCACTGGCCGGGGGCGGGCTATTTCGGCGACCGCCCCACCTTCGACACCGGGCGCACCTTCCTCGAGGTCTATCTGATCGGCTTCGACGGCGATCTCTACGGGCGGCAGATGCTGGTCGAGTTCATCGACCTCGTCCGGCCCGACAAGCGCTTCGCCTCCGTCGAGGAGCTGGTGGCGCAGATGAAGCAGGACTGCCAGAGCGCGCTGACAATGCTCGCCGCGGCACAAGCGGAGGATCCGGTCGCCGCCTTCCCGCTGGGCAGGCTGCAGGCCAAGGGGTTGATCTGAGGATCTTCCCCCTCGCCCCCGCTTCAGCGGGGGAGAGGGAGGGGTGAGGGGGTCTCTCAGCGTGTTGAAGCATTCAACCGTTGCCACCCGCGGCCACCACCCCCTCACCCTGCCCTCTCCCCCACATGCGTGGGGGCGAGGAAGTGTATTTGTCAGGCCGCCACTTTCGCCGCGACACGGCGCTGGCGCTCGTCGAACCAGATGATGGCGAGGCCGGCGAGGGCGACCAGCACCATGCCGGCGATGGCCAGCTGGTTCGGGATGTCGCCGAACAGCATGACGCTCGACAGCACAGCCCAGATGGTGAGCGTGTACATGAAGGGTGCGACGGTCCGCGCCTCGGCCATGCGGTAGGCCACATAGAGCAGGAAGTGGCCGGCAACCGCGGTGGCACCCGCCATGATCATCAACAGGGTTTCGCGCCCGTCCGGCAGGCGCGGCGCCTCAAAGGCGAGTGTCCCGATGCCGCCAGCAGCGCCGAGGATCACGAGCAGCGTCAGCGTGGCGACGAGCGGGGGCACGTCGCGGGGCGCGCGGGGCGTGATCAGGTCGCGGGTGGCGGCGGCCATCGGGCAGAGGAAGGCCAGCATGGCGTAGACGGACGCCGCTCCGCCGCCCGGCTGCGCCACGAGGAGTGCGCCTGCGAGCCCGATCAGGATCAGCAGCATGCGGGTGCGGCCTGGTTCCTCGCCGCGGAAGGCCCAGGCGCCGAGCAGCACGAAGAGGGGTGCCGTCTGTGCGATCGCCACCAGATCGGCAATGGCGATGAAGCCAAGCCCCAGGGTGAAGCTGACATTGGCGACGACCTCGAGCAGGCCACGCCCCACCAGCCAGCCGTTGAACATGCGCTTCAGGTGGCGGCCCTGGCCCAGCGCGAGGATGAGCCCCAGGCAGATCAGCACCGAGGCGATGCCGCGCATCAGCATGAGCTGGCCCAGCGGCGCATCGGCCAGCGCCAGCTTCATGCAGCTGTCGGAGGTGACGAACATGCCCATGGCGACGACCATCGCGAGGATGGCGCGGAGATTGCTGGGGCTGTTCATGTGCTGCGGACGGAATCGGTCAGGGATCAGTCCGCCTTGCCGGTCGAGGGATCGAGCAGGCGGTGCAGGTGGACGATGAAGTAGCGCATCTGCGCATTGTCCAGCGTCTCGCGCGCCTTGCCGAGCCAGGCCTCATAGGCTTCGGCGTAATTGGGGTAGAAGCCCACCACGTCGAGCTTCGCGAGGTCCTTGAAGGTGACATTGGCCAAGTTCTCGAGCTCACCCCCGAAGACGAGGTGGAGAAGCTGCTGGTCCGGCTTGGCGGCGGGGGCTTTGGTCATGCGGTCCTCAGGGCTGCGATCAGCGCCGCATGGCGCTTCGCACCTGCAGCAACGAGGCCTTGCTGCCACGGCTCCGCGCGGTTGTAAATGTATCCTTCGCCGGATGAGCCAGAAACCGCGCCGCCCGCCTCGATGACCAGCAATTCGCCGGCCGCGAGGTCCCAGTCATTGCGCCGGCCGATCGAGACCGCGCCATCGAGCCGGCCCGCCGCGACATAGGCAAGCCTGAGCTGCAAGGGCAGCGCACCGCTGGGGTCGGGGGCGATGCCGAGATGGGAAAGCCCCGAGAGCGCCTTGCGGTTGCCGGCGATGCGGGCGCCCTCGAGCGTGTCCGAATCAGGGATCGCCAGCGCCGCGCCGTTGAGCAGGGCGCCATGGCCGGTGACGGCGGAATAGAACTCGTCGAGGCGGGGGCGGTAGACGGCGGCCAGCACCGGGCGGCCCGCGACGGCCAGGGCCACGGCCACGCACCATTCCTTCCGCCCCTCGATGAAGGCGCGCGTACCGTCGATCGGGTCGATGATCCACAGGCGCTCTTGCCCCATGCGCGTGGGCGCATCGGGTGTTTCCTCCGACAGCCAGCCATCAGCGGGGCGCGCGGCCCGGATGCGATCTTCGAGGAGCGCATTGATGGCGAGATCGCCCTCCGTCACCTCGGAGCCATCAGGCTTGGTCCAGCGCTTGAGGTTTCCGCGGTTCGCGAGGCTGCGGCCCAGCTCGCCCGCCTCGCGAACGGCGTCGAAGAGCAGGGCGGCGTCTTCCGCGAAGGCGTCAGACACCGGCAATGGTCAGCCCCTCGACCAGGCAGTTGGGGGCGTTGACCGAGCCCCGGAACTCGAGATTGCTGGCGGGCTGGATGGTGCGGAACATGTCCTTGAGGTTTCCGGCGATGGTGATCTCGCTCACCGGATAGGTGAGCTCGCCGTTCTCGATCCAGAAGCCCGAGGCGCCGCGGCTGTAGTCGCCCGTCACCCCGTTGATGGAGGAGCCGATCAGCTCCGTCACATAGAGGCCCTGCGCGATGCCGCGGATCTGTTCCTCGGGCGAGGCGGCGCCGGGCGGGAGATAGACATTGGAGGTCGAGGGCCCGCCGCGCGAGCCCTGCCCGGTGGGCGGAAGGCCAAGCTGCCTGGCCGAGCGGAGATCGAGGATCCAGCCCGTCAGCACGCCGTCCTCGATGAGGTTCCGCCGGTGGCAGGCGAGCCCCTCGCCATCGAAGGGCCTGGAGCCGTGGCCGCGCCGGATGAACGGGTCCTCGACGATGGTGATGTGGGAGCCGAAGACCTGCTGGCCCAGGCTGTCCTTGAGGAAGCTCGTGCCGCGCGCGATGGCAGCACCATTGATGGCGGCGAGGAGATGGCCGATGAGGCCCGAGGCGACGCGCCGGTCGTAGATCACCGGCACGGACTGCGACTTGACCTTGCGCGGGTTCACCCGCTTCACCGCGCGTTCG
>JADCDC010000343.1 GCA_020252385.1 Aestuariivirga sp. | reverse complement strand
GGATCCTGCACCCGGTCGTCGCCATCGAGATGCGAAGCGCGGATCTGGCTTCCCGCCAGCAGGCGGCGGTAATGCGACGCCGCCAGCACCTGGCCCGGATGCGGCCTGAGCGCATGGATGCGCGGGTCAAACGGCGTGTCCGAACCCATCACCGCGTCGACCGACATGGCGCCAGCGAGGATTGCCGCTTCCGCATTTCGCTCCGCCGCGACGAGCCCGGAGAGTGCAAGCGCGGTCGAGACCTGCGTGCCGTTGAGAAGCGCGAGCCCCTCCTTGGGGCCGAGCGCCACGGGCGAGACACCCGCCGCGCTGAGTGCTGCGGCACCGGGCATGCGCGCGCCCTTCATCATGGCCTCGCCCTCGCCGATCAGCACGAGGCTCATGTGGGCGAGTGGCGCCAGGTCGCCAGACGCGCCGACGGAGCCCTGGCCGGGAATGACGGGAAGCACATCGGCATTGATCAGGCCCGCGAGCGCCTGCATGGCGGCGAGGGAGATGCCGGAGGCGCCCTGCGCCAGCGCATTGAGCTTCAGGAGCAGGATCAGCCTTGTGACGCCTTCGGACAGGGGCGCTCCGACGCCCGCCGCATGGGAGCGCACGATGTTGATCTGCAGCCGGTCGAGGTCGCGGGCGGCGATCCGCGTCTTGGCGAGCTTGCCGAAGCCGGTGTTGACGCCATAGATCGCGTCGCCCGAGGCGAGCAGGCGCTCAACCGTTGCCGCCGAGCGGCGGATCAGCGCCTCCGAGCGCTCCGACAGGCTGACGGTGATGGGGCCTGCCAGGGCGGCGCGCATGTCAGCGAGAACGATGGGGCGTTCGCCGATGGCGATCATGTGTCGAGCCTCCTCAGGGCGGCGCGGAAGTTCCGCGCAATCATGTCTTCATGGATGTGGCGGCGATCCTCGACCACCTGCCGCCCGGCAACGAACACGTCCTTCACCAGCGCGGTGCCGCCGGAGAAGATCCATGTGTCGAGGGCGGCATCATTTCGGCGGCCGGCCAGCAGCGGATGCTCCTGATCGAGCACCGCGATGTCGAAGCGCAGGCCGGGAGCCAGGGCGCCGACCGGCTGGCGCATGGACCGGGCACCGCCCTTGAGTGCGGCCTCATAGAGGCTGCGGCCCGTGGATTGGCCGGGCCCTGCCGCCAGCGCGTTGCGGGTGCGGTCCCTCAGGCGCTGGGAATACTCCAGCATGCGCAGGTCCTCCGCCGGGGAAACGGTGATGTGGCTGTCCGACCCGATGGCGATGGCGCCGCCCTCTCTCATGAAGGAGACCGCAGGGAAGATGCCGTCGCCGAGATTGGCCTCGGTCGTCGGGCACAGCCCCGCGATGGCGCCGGAGCGGGCGAGCGCTTCCGTCTCGCCCGCCGTCATGTGGGTGGCGTGGATGGCGGTCCAGCGGTCCGAAAGCGCGAACTCCTTGAGCAGCATCTCGACGGGGCGGAGCCCCGAGAAGGCGAGGCAGTCCTCCACCTCCTTCACCTGCTCGGCGACATGGATGTGGATCGGCATGTCCGGCGGCAGGGCGTCGGCGACTTCGCGAAGCAGGTCCGGCGTCACAGCGCGGAGCGAATGGGGCGAGATGCCGAGACGGTGGAAGGGCTTTCCCTTCACCTGTATAGACAGGTGATCCACGATGCTGAGAAACTGGTCCACGCTGGTGACGAAGCGGCGCTGGCCATGCGCCGGAGGCTGGCCACCGAAGCCGCCATGGGCATAGAGCGTCGGCAGGATGGTGATGCCGATCCCCGCGGTGTCCGCCGCCGCCAGGCAGCGGAGGCTCATTTCGGCAGGATTCATGTAGGCCCTGCCATCGGGCTGGTGGTGGAGATACTGGAACTCGCCCACGACCGAGAATCCGGCCTTGAGCATCTCGACATAGAGCTGTGCGGCCACTGCCTCGAGATCGTCCGGAGAGAGGCGGAGCGCGAAGCCGTACATCGCCTCACGCCAGGTCCAGAAACTGTCCGCCCCCGGCCCGGCGCGTTCCGCAAGGCCCAGCATGAAACGCTGGTGGGCATGTGAATGGACGTTGGGCATGGCCGGCACGGCGATGCCGGAGACGGGCACTGCACCCTGCTCCCGCCCCGGCGTGAGGGCGGCGATCATGCCATCCGTCCCCACCGTGACGGTCACGTCCTCCCGCCAGCCGTCCGGCATCAGGGCAGTGGCAAGATGGAACTTCGCGCTTTGCATGGCCTCGACTATACTGTATATACAACCTTATACAAGAGGCGACCTTCATGCTGCTCACCAACCTCAACGCCGCCACGATGCGGGATGGTTATGGCCTGATCGCCGATGCCGCGGTGCTGATCGCAGATGGCCGGATCGCCTGGGTGGGCCCCCGCGCGGGAGCCCCCGGCGGCCATGAGGCGGTGGACTGCGGCGGGCGTCTCCTCACCCCGGGCCTGATCGATTGCCATACCCACCTGGTCTATGGCGGCAGCCGCGCCCATGAGTTCGAGCAGCGCCTGACCGGCGTTTCCTATGCGGAGATCGCCAAGGCGGGCGGCGGCATCGCCTCCACCGTCCGCGCCACCCGCGCCGCTGCTGAGGCCGACCTTGCGGCCTCCGCCCTGAAGCGGCTCGATTCGCTTCTGGCCGAAGGTGTCACCACCATCGAGATCAAGTCCGGCTACGGCCTCGACCGCGAGACGGAGATCAGTATGCTGCGCGTGGCCCGGGAACTGGCCCAGTGGCGGCCGGTCGATGTGGTGACGAGCTATCTGGGCGCCCACGCCCTGCCTCCCGAGTTCAAGGAGAACCGGGAAGCCTATCTCGCCCTCGTCTGCACGGAGGTGCTGCCCGCCGTGGCGGAGCAGGGCCTGGCCGATGCGGTCGATGCCTTCTGCGAGGGGATCGCCTTCTCGGTGGCCGAGACGCGCCGCGTCTTCGAGGCGGCGAAGGCGCTGGGCCTGCCGGTGAAGCTCCATGCCGAACAGCTCTCGAACCTCGGCGGAACGAAGCTCGCGGCGGAATTCGGCGCCCTCTCGGTCGATCACGTCGAATATCTCGACCAGGAGGGTGTCGATGCCATCGCGGCCTCGGGCACGGTGGCCGTGCTGCTGCCCGGCGCCTTCTATTACCTCAAGGAGAAGCAGGCCCCGCCGGTGGCAGCGCTCCGCAAGGCCGGCGTGCCGATCGCCATCGCGAGCGACCTGAACCCGGGCTCCTCACCCGTCCACTCCCTGCTCGTGACCATGAACATGGCCTGCGTGCTGTTCGGCCTGACGCCGGAGGAGGCGCTCAGCGGCGTCACGCGCAACGCCGCGCGGGCATTGGGCCTTGAAGATCGCGGCATGATCGCAGCCGGTCAGAAGGCCGACCTCGCGCTGTGGGATGCCGAAAGGCCGGGCGATCTCGCCTATCCGCTGGGCTTCAATCCGCTCGTCGCCGTGATCCGCAACGGCGAGGTGGTGAGGGGGATCATCTGATGACCGACGCGCAACCGCTTTATGCCAGGGTCAAGGACCACATCCTCGCCAACATCCGCTCCGGCGCGTGGGAGGCGGGCCGCCGTGTGCCTTCGGAGAACGAGCTGGTCGAGAGCTTCGGCATCAGCCGGATGACGGCGAACCGGGCGCTTCGCGAGCTCACCGCCGAAGGCTTCCTCAGCCGCGTGCCTGGTGTCGGCACCTTCGTGAGGGAGCAGCCGGCACTCTCGAGCCTGATGGAACTGCGCAACATCGCCGAGGAGATCGCCCAGCGCGGCCATCGCCATTCCTCCCGCGTCATGTCGAAGCGCGAGATCGAGTCCAATCCCGCACTCGCCGAGGAGTTCGAGGACCGTTCGCTGAAGCATCTGTTCCACCTCCTCATCGTGCATGAGGAGAACGGCGTTCCGGTGCAGCTCGAGGACCGTTATGTGAACCCGCTGGTGGCGCCGGGCTTCCTCGACCATGACTTCACCCGCACCACCCCCACCGCCGTGCTGCTGTCTGCGGCACCCGTCGACGAGCTCGAGCACACGGTCGAGGCCGTGCTGCCGAGCCTGGAGCAGCAGCGGCTCCTCGCCATCGGCGGGCTCGAACCCTGCCTCGGGCTGCACCGCCGCTCCTGGAGCCTCGGCCGCGTGGCCACGGTGGTGACGCTGACCTATCCCGCCAGCCGCTATGCGCTCTACAGCCGCCACCGCACCACGGCGCGCGGCACCGTCTCGCAATAGGAGCCCCATCCAATGGACAACCGCCGTGACAACAGCCGCGTGATCAAGGCCCCAACGGGGACCGCGATCACCGCCAAATCCTGGCTTACCGAAGCCCCGCTCCGGATGCTGATGAACAATCTCGACCCCGGTGTTGCCGAGCGCCCGGAAGAGCTCGTCGTCTATGGCGGCATCGGGCGGGCGGCGCGCAACTGGGAGGCCTTCGACCGGATCGTCGCGGGGCTCCGCTCTCTGGAGGAGGACGAGACGCTGCTGGTCCAGTCCGGCAAGCCCGTGGGCATCTTCCGCACCCACAAGGATGCGCCGCGGGTGCTGATCGCCAACTCCAACCTCGTGCCGCACTGGGGCACCTGGGACCATTTCAGCGAGCTCGATAAGAAGGGTCTCATGATGTACGGCCAGATGACGGCCGGTTCATGGATCTACATCGGCACGCAGGAGATCGTGCAGGGCACCTACGAGACCTTCGCCGAAGTGGGCCGCAAGCATTACGGCGGGAACCTGAAGGGCAAGTGGTTCCTCACCGCGGGCCTGGGCGGCATGGGCGGCGCGCAGCCGCTGGCCGCCACCATGGCGGGCGCCTCCATGGTCGCCATCGAGTGCCAGCCCTCGCGCATCGAGTTCCGCCTGAAGACACGCTATCTCGACACCAAGGCAAACACGATCGAGGAGGCGCTCGAGATCATCGACCGCTCGCACAGGCAGGGAAAGCCGATCAGCGTCGGCCTTCTCGGCAATGCGGCGGAGCTTCTCCCTGAATTCGTGAGGCGCGGCATCCGCCCCGATGCGCTGACCGACCAGACCTCGGCGCATGATCCCATCAACGGCTACCTCCCCGCCGGATGGACGCTGGCCGAGTGGGAGGAGAAGCGCCAGTCCGACCCCCAGGCGGTGAAGGCCGCGGCCATGGCCTCGATGAAGGCGCATGTGGCCGCCATGCTCGACTACTGGCACATGGGTGTGCCGACGCTGGACTATGGCAACAACATCCGCCAGATGGCCCTCGAGATGGGCCTCAAGAATGCCTTCGAATTCCCCGGATTCGTGCCGGCCTATATCCGGCCCCTGTTCTGCCGCGGCATCGGGCCGTTCCGCTGGGCCGCCCTCTCCGGCAATCCGGAGGACATCTACAGGACCGACCAGCGCGTGAAGGAGCTGATCCCCGATGATCCGCACCTCCACAACTGGCTCGACATGGCGCGTGAGCGCATCGCCTTCCAGGGCCTGCCCGCGCGCATCTGCTGGGTGGGACTGGGCCAGCGCCACCGCCTCGGCCTCGCCTTCAACGAGATGGTGAGGAACGGCGAAGTCGAAGCGCCCATCGTCATCGGCCGCGACCACCTCGATTCAGGCTCCGTCGCCTCGCCCAACCGCGAGACGGAGGCGATGCTCGATGGCTCCGACGCGGTCTCCGACTGGCCGCTCCTCAACGCGCTGCTCAATACCGCGAGCGGCGCCACATGGGTGTCGCTCCACCATGGCGGCGGTGTGGGCATCGGTTACTCGCAGCATGCGGGCATGGTCGTCGTTGCAGACGGCACGGATGACGCCGCCCGCCGCCTCGAACGCGTGCTGTGGAACGACCCCGGCTCCGGCGTGATGCGCCACGCCGATGCGGGCTACGACATCGCCGTCAGCTGCGCCAGGGAGCAGGGGCTGAAGCTGCCGGGGATCACGATCTGATTCAGTCCGGTCCCGGCCGGTGTCAGGCTTCCCCGGCTGACGCTGCGCGGAAGCAGTCGACCACGAATGTCTCAAGCACGCGTAGCCGGCGCGGCCGGCGCGTATGCCTGGGATAGACGAAGAGAATGTCGGCACCGGGATAGAGCCAGTCCTCCAGCACGGGAACGAGCCGGCCCGCGGCGAGATCGCCTGACACCAGATAGCGGATCATCTGCAGGATGCCGCCGCCCGATGCCGCCATTTCGACAGCAGGCTCGCTGGCCTCGAACACTGCACGGCAATCGAGATGGAGAAGCGACGACTCGCCTGCGCGCAGGAAGCGCCAGGGCAGTGCTGCACCCGTCGTCGATGACCTGATGCCGATCGTGGCATGGCGGCGCAGGTCTTCCGGCGCCAGCGGGCGGCCGTGCTTCGCGAGATAGCCCGGCGCGGCGCATGTCACGAAGGGGCTGCGCCCCAGAAGCCGCGCGACGACATTGCGGCTCGGAACCTCGCCGATGAAGACCGCGCCATCCAGCGCCTCGCCCGCGAAATCGGGAAGGCCGTTCCGCGCGAAGAGCTCGATGCTGAGGCGGGGGTGCGCCTCGAGGAACGTGGCGAGGCGGGGCGCCACGAAGCGGTGGGCGAACCCCACCGGCGCCTGCAGGCGCAGATGACCCGCGACCTTTCGGCCTGCATCCTTCACCTCATCCT
>JADCDC010000342.1 GCA_020252385.1 Aestuariivirga sp. | reverse complement strand
GATCAGTTCGTGCAGAAGAATCAGTCCCGATTCCAGAAGTTCGGCATCAATGCCCCCAAGGGGACGTTCCGCTGGATCAGTGGCAAGAGCCCGTCCACCGCATACCGGATCAAGACGCCGCTCGGCACCATGGGCAACCGCGGCACCGCCTATGACGTGACGACGCTTGGCGGAAAGACCTATGTGGTTCTGCTCAATGGCGCTGCCACCTTCTGCGCGGGGCGGACATGCGAATCCCTCACGCGCTCGGGCGACTTCATCACCATCGACCGCTCCGGCATTTCGCCGAAGCAGAAGGTGCAGACGGCGTTCAAGGACCGTGCGCAAGCGGCGCGGATCTTCCCCTTCCTCGCCAACCCCGGCATGCTGTCGAGCAGCTTCCGTGTGCGCGGCAGCAACCTTCTGTCCGGATTGGCCTCGCGCACCCAGGGTCAGCCCCGCAAAGACGAAAGCCCACGGGTGTCTCCCGACAAGACTCCGAGAGCCACTCCGGTGAACAATCGCAGCGATGACGGCGGTGAAGGCGGCAACACCGGCGGCGGCGACACCGGGGGTGGCGGCGATACAGGTGGCGGCGGCGATACAGGTGGCAGCGGTAGTACCGGCGGTGGCGGCAGCACTGGCGGCGGCGGCAGCACCGGCGGCGGCAGCAGCGGCAGCGCTGGCAACGGGAACGGATGCTCCGGAGGAAACTGCGGCGTCAAGGGAAATGGCACCAGCAACGAAGGCAATGGCCAGGGTCCCGGCGGGAATGGCAACGGGAATGGTAACGGGAACGGCAACGGGAACGGGAACGGGAACGGGAACGGGAATGGCAACGGGAACGGCAACCGCAACTGATGGCGGACGCTGAGCCGCCTCTTTGCCGCCTCGCCGTGTCAGATCTCCGAAAGTTCCCGCGGCATGTCGTTCGGCAAGGAGCCGACCGCGATTTTCTGCGCCAGCTTCTTGTTCATGGCGATGCTCAGTGCGTTTCCAAGGCCGGGCTTGGCCTGCATGAGCGACTTGAGAGCCGTCGAGTTCCACACGAAATAGGCGGTGCCCGGCTGCAGCGTGACGGTTGCGGTCGCTGGCTGGTCGAGGAGAAACGCGATCTCGCCCACAAAGGTGTCGGACGCTGCGAGCGCGCGGTGTCCCTTCTTCTCGATGATCATCGGCTGGTCGAGGACGAAGTAGAGTTCCTCGAGCGGAGCTCCCTCCCGGGTGATGGCGATATGCGAGGCCGCGAGTTCCTCACGCCCGGCCTTCAGCAACTGCCGGAACTGGCCCGGGGAAAGGTCCTGCAGCAGGTCGAACAGCTGCCTTTCGCTCTTGTCGAGCCGGAAGTGCATCTGGTCAGCAACGATGATGGCGATCATCACCAGGTTCACGATGGTAAACATGGTGCTCCAGAAGATACCACCCCACAGCGGCACCTCCGGCGCGAAATAGAAATACAGGATGTAGACGAAGTCGCCCGCGATGATCAGGCTGCGCAGGATGATCTGGTCCCGGAACAGGAAAGCCATCAGGTAGAGGAGGGCGCCAGCGTGGACAATGTTCTCGCTGACCAGCAGGCTTTCAAGCATTCCAAATATCCATTCCCGACACCCCGGATCGCGGCGGGTTCGGGCGTGACAGTTGGCGGAAAGGGAAGCGCTTGACAAGGCCCCCACCATGCCAGCAGCCGCTTGCAACCCGCGTCCTGGCTTCGCATAATGACAGGTGGCGTGAGCGCCGAGATGTTATCGTGCCACAGGCGGAGAACGGGCCCAGATGAGATGCTTGCTGGTTGCGGATATTCACTACTCCCTTCCGCAATATGACTGGGTGGTGGGCGAGAGCCACAAATACGACCTGCTCATCCTCGCCGGTGACCATCTCGATGTCAGTTCGAGCGTCGATTGCCGCGCCCAGTCGATTGTGGTCGAGAAGTATCTCGATCTCCTCCGCGCCAAGACCCGCCTCATCGCCTGTTCCGGCAACCACGATCTCGACACGCGTGACGATGCAGGCGAGAAGGTGTCGCGCTGGGTGGCCAATCTCAGGCGCAAGGACATCGCAACCGACGGCGACAGCCTGATGATCGACGGCGTGCTCTTCACGGTCTGCCCCTGGTGGGATGGGCCGGTGGCGCGTGATCGCGTCGGCGCACTGCTGGAGGAAGCCTCAGCGCTGCGTCAGGGCCGTCCGTGGTTCTGGGTCTATCATGCGCCGCCACATGGCTCGCCCGTCAGCTGGTCCGGATCGCGTTCGATGGGGGACGCGCCCCTTACCGAATGGATCGGCCAGTACCGGCCCAACGTGGTGTTCTCCGGGCATGTGCATCAGTCGCCCTTCGTGCGGGAGGGCTCCTGGGTCGACCGCATCGGCGATACCTGGGTGTTCAATGCCGGCCACCAGTATGGCTCGCCCCCGGCGCATGTGGCGCTCGATACCGAGGCCAACGAGGCGGTGTGGCTGTCGGCCATGGGCATCCAGTCGGTTCAGCTCGGCGAACCGATCACCCGCCCCCTGGAGCGGCTCAGGATGCCGCCCTCGTGGTTCATGGACCGGGATCCCGGTCAGATCCCGGCGTGAATTCCTCGGTCTGCTGATAGACAAGGCTGGCCAGCACCTCGCTCACCATGCCGAGGTGATTGCTGTGCCCGGCATATTGCCGCTTGAGGTCCACCAGATAGGTGGTGACGGTGTTGAGCCGCTGGGCCAGCTTGCGGGCGACCGTCAGGGCGACCTGCGGATCGGACTGAAGATAGCTCTTGGCGTCATCGAAGCGATAGACCGTCACCGGCGTTGCGGCGATGACATTGGCCGTGTGGTCGACGTCGAGCAAGGCCGACATCTCGCCGAAGATGGCGCCCGGTTCGTCGATCGCGGCGACAAGCGTGTCCTCACGCTTCACCTCGACGCGGCCCTCGATCAGGATGTAGAGCTTGCCGGACCGTGTTCCCTGCTTCAGCAGCACGGTTCCTTCGGGCAGGTTCAGCTTCAGGCTGTTGTCGTATTGATCAAGCTTCATGCAGTGGGCGCCCGGTCTCCGGCCACCGCCGGAACCCTTTGGGGGGCCTGGCTGGTGATCAAAGCGCCGCGTCCCCGGCCTCTCCCGTCCTGACTTTCACGGCATTGTCGAGTGGTAGCACGAAGATCTTGCCATCGCCAATATGGCCCGACTTGGCCGTGTCCTCGATCGCCTGCACGACAGCATCGACCAGGCGGTCCTCGACCGCGATCTCGAGCTTGACCTTGCTGGCGAAGGACACCTTGTATTCCGCACCGCGGTAGAACTCGGTGTGGCCGCGCTGGCGGCCGTGCCCCTTTACCTCCGTGGCCGTGACACCATGTGCGCCCGCCTTCTCGAGCGCGTCGCGCACTTCCTCGAGCTTGTAGGGTTGGATGTAAGCCATAATCATCTTCATGGATGAACTCCTTTGTATCGATTGCAGCAAGTCGCATGCCATCACAAAATCGCACCTAAGAGATTGATTATGCTGGAATCATCGGTTCCCGCCCCGGCCAGACGCCAAACCGCAGCCTAATCTTGCGGCAGTTCCGTCCGGGGCTTGCGCATTTTCCGGGCTGCCAGGGGGCTACCTGCCCGGCGCCGGCCTCATGGCCTTGAGGATGATGGGCACCACCAGCACGGCCAGCGCCACCAGCAGCAGGGCGAGCGACAGCGGGTGGGTGACGAAGACCGAGGCATCCCCCTGCGAGATCGTCAGGGCGCGGCGGAACTGGGCTTCGGCCAGCGGCCCGAGGATCAGGCCGATGATGGCGGGCGCCACAGGGAAATCATAGCGCCGCATGAGGAAGCCGATGATGCCGACGATGAACAGCAGCACGAGGTCGAAGGTCGAATTGCTGATCGAATAGACGCCGAGCGTCGAGAACACGAGGATCCCGCCGTAGAGCAGGGGCTGCGGAATGGCGAGCAGCCTGACCCACAGGCCGGCAAGCGGCAGGTTCAGCACCAGCAGCATCACATTGCCGATGTAGAGGCTGGCGATGAGGCCCCAGACCAGCGTGCCGGAGGCGGTGAAGAGCTGCGGCCCCGGCTGCAGGTTGTATTGCTCGAAGGCGGCAAGCAGGATCGCGGCGGTGGCCGAGGTCGGCAGGCCGAGCGCCAGGAGCGGCACCAGCACGCCCGCCACCGCGGCATTGTTCGCAGCCTCCGGCCCCGCCACGCCCTCGATGGCGCCCTGGCCGAATTCCTCCGGGTTCTTCGACAGCTTCCTCTCGGTGAAATAGGACAGGAAGGTCGGGATTTCCGTGCCGCCCGCGGGAAGTGCGCCGAAGGGAAAGCCGATGGCCGTGCCGCGGAGCCATGGCTTCCATGAGCGCCGCCACTCCTCACGCGTCATGAACAGTGAGCCGCGGATCGGCTGCACCACGGCTTCACGCAAGTCGCGCCGCGAGGCCATGAACAGGGCCTCGCCCACGGCGAAGAGGCCGACCGCGACGACCACCGGGTCAATGCCGCGGAGCATGCTGGGAAGGCCGAAGACGAGGCGTGGCTGTCCCGTGAGAATGTCGGTGCCGGCGAGCCCGAAGGCCAGCCCGATCAGCAGGCTGGCGAGGCCGCGCACCACGGAGGAGCCGAGCAGCGTCGACACCGTGGTGAAGGCCAGCACCATCAGGGCGAAGTACTCCGCCGGGCCGAACATGATCGCCAGCCGGACAAAATAGGGCGCGAGGAAGCTCAGCAGCAGCGTGCCGATGGTGCCGGCCACGAAGGAGCCGATCGCCGCGGTGGCGAGGGCTGCGGCGCCACGCCCGCGCCGCGCCATCTTGTTTCCTTCCAGCGCCGTGATGATCGAACCTGACTCGCCTGGCGTGTTGAGCAGGATCGAGGTCGTGGAACTGCCGT
>JADCDC010000341.1 GCA_020252385.1 Aestuariivirga sp. | reverse complement strand
GTTGGCGGCCTTGTAGTTGACCATGACCTTCTGGTTGGAGCCCAGCGCCTTCACCCACTGGTCGGTGAAGTCGAACTCCGCCACGCAGCCGTTGGGGCCGCAGGTGAGATAGTTGATCTTGACGGGTTCGGCACCCTCGAAGCCCACGTTGACACCGTCCGCCAGAAGCACGCCGGTGGGCGTGCGCAGCACGGCCTTGTTGGTGCCGCCGTCCTTGCCGCGCCGGACGATCGTCCAGCTGAACACCACCTTCTTGTCCTTGCGGGTCACCAGCGAGTACTGCAGCGAACAGTTCTTCTGGGCGTTCTCGCGCTCGGTGCAGTCCACCCTCCAGCTGCCGAAGCTCTTCTGGATCCGCGTGGCCGCCTCGGCGGTCGGCACGGAAACGGCCAGGACACAGGCGGCGAGCGCTCCGGCGGCGGCAATTCTGATCTTCCTCATGGTGTCGGTTCCTCGTTGCTTGAACTGAATGGTCCGGGCGGAGTCCGCCCCTCTCCTATTCCTTGTACCCCAGCGCCTCGATCAACGGCTTCAACTCTTCAGCGTAGCGCTTCCAGCGGCCGACGGAAGAGGAGTAGACGGGCTGGCGCACCTGCACCACGCTCGCCGTCTTCACCGGGCGCGAGGATTCGTGGAAGGACAGGCAGGCGTCGCTCCACGGCAGGCCCAGGAAGTCGATGAGCTCGCGCGCCATCGTCGGCATGTCGTTGACCACGTCTTCATAGACGACCGTCTTCATCACGCCGGGCGGCAGGACCGCCTCCCAGTGCGCCATCAGCTCCTCGTACTTGCGGTAGTAGCGCCCGAGTTCGCCGAGATCGTAGCTGTGGGGCATGTCGTCCTTGAACAGCTTGGTATAGGCGGAGAGGCAGGTATCGACAGGATTGCGCTTCGTGTGGATGAAGCGGGCCTTCGGGAAGAGAATATGCAGCAGGCCCACGAAGTAATAGTTGGTCAGCAGCTTGTCGGTGATCCGCGCCGAGCCCGGCGACAGGGCCACGAGCTTGCTCAGGTACCCCTCGCCCAGCAGGTTCAGCTGCCCGCTGTTCATCTTCTGCACGATGTGCGGATATTTCGGCAGGCCGGGGAAGCGGCCGCGCATCATGTTCAGCTGGCGCGAGAACTCCTTGATCTCGCCAGCACCGAAGGTGTCGGGATGGTTCGACAGCACCTGCTCCACCAGCGTCGAGCCGGAGCGCGGCATGCCGACGATGAAGACGGGAACCTCGCTCTTGCTGCCGGGAATGGGCGGCTTCCGGATGAAGGCTTCCGTGAACACCTCGCGGATCGAATCCATGAATCCCAGCGTCTGGCTCTCGTCGTACTTCAGCTTGGCGCGCTTCTGCGCCGTGCCCGTCTTGTAGTGCTGGAAGGCCCGCGCGTACTGGCCGGTGTCGTCATAGGCCTTCCCCAGCGCGAAGTGCATCGGCATGTAGCGATCGCTTGCCGGATCCGCAGCCTCCGCCATGATGCGTTCCATGGCCAGCAGATAGGGATTGTCGGGCGTGAACTTCTGCAGGTCGGCGAGATTGGCATAGACGCCGTAGGCCGTGGGTGCGAGTTCGAGCGTCTTTTCGAATTGCGCCTTCGCGTCGTCCAGCCGGTTGAGCGACTTCAGGCACACGGCATAGACCGAGTTGATCTCGATCATATTCGGCTTGAGGCGCAGCGCCGCCTCGAAGGCAGCGACCGCACCCTGCAGGCGGTCCGTCTCGTGCAGCACCTGGCCCAGCACGGCCAGCGCCTCGGCTGACTTGGGGTCGATCCTCAGCGCCAGCCTGGCGGCCTGCTCTGCCTGTTCGAAATTGTTCTTGCGGAACTGGATGCGGGCCACCTGCACCAGCGTCGCCAGATGATGCTGATTGATGTTCAGCGCATCGCCCAGCACGCGCAGCGCGTCCTCGCTGCGGTCGTTGCTGTCCAGCAGCATGGCGAGGTTCACATAGGCCTCGACATAGTCCTTCCGCTGCGCGATCGCCTTGCGGTAGGCGTGCTCGGCCTCCGGAATCTGCCCCTGGTCGCGCAGCACCGAGGCCATGTTGTTGTAGGCCTCGGGATAGTTTGCCCGCAGAAGGATGGCCTTCTGGTAGGCGTCGATCGCCTCCTCCTGCCGGCCGAGGGCGCGGAGCGCGTTGCCCATGTTGTTGTGGGCCTCGGGGTAGTTCCGCGCCGACGCGGCGGCCTTTGCATAGCAGTCGATGGACTCCTGGAACTCCTTGCGGTCGTAGTGGAGAATGCCGAGATTGTTCAGCGCCTGGGGGTGCTTGGGATTGATGTGCAGCGCCTCGCGCAGCGCGATCCCCGCCTCATGCAGCTTTCCGCGCTGGCGTTCCAGTTCACCCAGATTGGAAAGATACTGCGCGTTGCGCGGTTCCAGCCGTGTTGCCCTGCCGATGGCCTTCACCGCCTCGGCCTTCTTGCCCTGCGCGGCGAGGATCACGCCCAGGAGGTTCTGCCCGGCCGCCACCCGAGGGCGCGCCTCCACCAGTTGCGAAACGATCTTGAAGGCCTGATCGAGCTTGCCGGCGCTGTAGAGCTTCATGGCCTCTTCGAGGGCGGTCTGGACGGACATCACCTTCTGGCCGGGTTTCAGGGCCCGTTTGGCGGCGGGTGCGGCGTCCGCTGCCGCTTTTGGAGAGGAAGCCTGGGCGGCATTCTTGGTTACGGCCACAACTCACCTCGAGGCATTGCACGGTCCGGACGATTCCGGAGCGGCCTGAAAGCCATGTCCCATGCGAATAAGCAATTGGCTGGAGATAATCAATCCGATGCACTGCGGCAGGCTATGACTAAATTGGTTATTTCATAAACCTAAGAGAGAATTTCGCTGCGCCGTCTCGACTGCGCGGCCATCGGGCTTGCAGCTGGTGGCCGGCATCTCCCACACATGCGGAAAATACAATTAAAAGGCGAGGCGGCAAGCGGATGGCAACGCGCCGCGATTCTGACTATCATGGCGTCCTGTCGAGGAATCCGCGTATGAAATTCAGCATCATCACGGCCTGCAAGAACCGCCTTTCGCACCTCAAGGAGAGCTTGCCGGCCATGCTGGTCCAGCCCGACAGCGAGGTCATCGTCGTCGACTTCTCCTGCGGCGAGGGAACGGCGGAATATGTTCGCACCTATCACCCACAGGCGAGGATCGTCGAAGTTCCGGGGAAGGACTATTCTTCCAACTGGGAAGCGCGAAACGCCGGCGCCGCGGCTGCAACCGGCGAGTGGCTGGTGTTCGTCGATGCCGACGTCATCTTGAACAAGGATTGCGTCAGCTGGCTCGACGAGAACATGAAGCCCGGCATCTATGCCAAGTTCAAGCCGGGCAAGCAGCTGGAGCGGCTCAAGAGCAACACCTCCGCCATCAGCCTCAACAACTTGCAGGGATTCCTGGTGATCCGCAGGCCTGCATTCGACCGCGTTGGCGGCTATGACGAGCTCTTGAGAGGCTGGGGGGCGGGAGGCGACGTTGACATCCAGAACGGCCTCGCCTTCGCGCGCATCAAGAAGACGTTCCTGCCCGAGCACATCGTCGACCGCATCATCGAGCATGGCGACGACCTGCGTTTTGCCCACACCGGCGGGTCGTTCCGCCGCAGCTTCATCCAGAACCTGCTCTACCGCGAACTGAAGCGCTTCCTGATGCCGATCCTCGGGCAGCCGATCCCGCTCGAGACGCGCAAGAAGGTCTATGCCGCCACGTTGAAGGCGGCGACGTCGGCGCGTGGACGGTCGACATCGGCCAGGGCCGACGTGATCCTGGCGCGCCGGCCTGTGGAAATGCGCCGCAGGCTTGGCCATCCGAAAGCGGAGATCCAGATCAGCCTGCGGGCGATGGTCGATCATCTCGAGATCGCCCCGCCCCAGCAGCAGGCAGCGGGCGCAAGGCCCGCGGCCCCGGCGGCCGCACCGGCTGAGTCCGCCGCACCGGCAACACCTGCCGCTGCCGCCAAGGCGGAGCAGCTGCCGAACTGATGCTCAGTTGAAGCGCGCGGGCCTGTCGTCGCGGGACATCAGCCGGGTTTCGACGATGGTCCCGGTCTTGCGGGTCTCCGTCTCCGACACGGCGCGCGGCCCGATCTCGCGGATCAGCTTGCGCTTCATCGCCTCCGCGAACTCGCCATAGTCGCGGACCTCCATCACGAAGGCATCAGGCCCGGTAATGACGTTCTCGGTGTAGTAGAGCGCGAGGTCGCTCTCCTCGTTGGCGATCGCCAGCGCATTGATCTCGACCTGCTGCCGATTGGCCAGTTCCCGCACCAGAGATGGCGGAAGCGATTTCCGTTGCTGGCGATAGAGGCGGGTTTCCTCCCCGTCGCCTGACACGTTGACGACCCTGCGCGCGGTGCAGGTTCCCAGCGCGTCCAGCTTCTCGATGGCGCTCATGAGGCCGGCGCCGAGCCCCGTATCGCCCGTCACCAGGCGCGGCATGCTCTCGACCGTGCGGGCGAAGCGTTCGGCGTCTTCCCTGCCGTTCAGCAGCACCCAGCCGGACTGCGGCTTCGGCAGGCCTTCGGAGCCCCAGTAGAGAATCGACACCGCCACCTTGCCCGCATCCTCGATCGCGGTCAGCACACCGGGGTCGCGAAGTGCTGCGGCAATGCCCTGCTGCTGCAGGGCGAACTCCTCGCGCGACACGCTGGCGGAAGAGTCGACCGCGAACACGAGAGCGACATCGATGC
>JADCDC010000340.1 GCA_020252385.1 Aestuariivirga sp. | reverse complement strand
CTCAACGTGCTGGCCAATGTCATGTCGAAGCCCTTCTCAGCGATCTTCCATGAGTTCAAGGGCGGCTCCTCCACGCCGGACGAGGTCGAGGGCTCGGGCGACGTCAAGTATCACCTGGGCTCGTCGTCGGACCGCGCCTTCGACGGCAACACGGTGCACCTTTCACTCACCGCCAACCCCTCGCATCTGGAGATCGTCGATCCCGTGGTGCTGGGCAAGGCGCGCGCCAAGCAGGATCAGCGCAAGGACAAGGAGCGCACCTCGGTGCTGCCGCTCCTGATCCATGGCGACGCCGCCTTCGCAGGCCAGGGCGTGGTGGCGGAATGCTTCGGGCTGTCGGGGCTGCGCGGCCACCGCTCGGGCGGATCGATCCATTTCATCGTCAACAACCAGATCGGCTTCACCACCAGCCCCATCTGGTCGCGCTCCTCGCCCTATCCCTCGGATGTCGCCAAGATGATCGAGTCGCCGATCTTCCACTGCAACGGCGATGATCCGGAATCGGTCGTCTATGCCGCGAAGATCGCCACGGAGTTCCGGCAGAAGTTCAGGAAGCCCGTCGTCATCGACATGTTCTGCTACCGCCGCTTCGGCCACAACGAGACGGACGAGCCCGCCTTCACCCAGCCCCTGATGTACAAGCGCATCGCGGGCCAGCAGACAGTCGTGACGCTTTATGGCAAGCGCCTCGTCGACGAAGGCGTCCTCTCGCAGGACGAATTCGACGCGATGAAGGCCGCCTACCGCAAGACGCTGGACGACAATTTCACCTCTGCCGAAGGCTACAAGGCCAACAAGGCCGATTGGCTCGATGGCCGCTGGGCCGGCCTCAAGGCCGCGAAGGATCATGAGGAGCCGAGGAAGGGCGACACCGGCGTGCCGGTGGCGAAGCTCAAGGAAATCGGCCTCAAGCTCACCAAGATCCCCAAGACCTTCAAGGTCCACCGCACCATGCAGCGCGTGCTGGATGCGCGCCGCAAGATGATCGAGGACGGCGTGGGGCTGGACTGGGCGATGGCGGAGCATCTCGCCTTCGGCACCCTGCTGCTCGAAGGCTTCCCGGTGCGCCTCTCCGGCCAGGACGTGCAGCGCGGCACCTTCTCGCAGCGCCACGCCGTGCTCGTCGACCAGGAGACCGAGAAGCGCTACACGCCGCTTAACCACCTGGTGAAGGACCAGAAGGTCAAGATCGACGCCATCAACTCCATGCTCTCGGAAGAAGCCGTGCTCGGCTTCGAATATGGCTACTCGCTGGCGGAGCCCAATGCGCTGACGATCTGGGAAGCGCAGTTCGGCGACTTCGCAAACGGCGCGCAAGTCGTGTTCGACCAGTTCATCTCGTCGGGCGAACGCAAGTGGCTTCGCATGTCGGGCCTCGTCTGCCTGCTGCCGCATGGCTATGAGGGCCAGGGACCGGAGCATTCCTCGGCGCGGCTCGAGCGCTATCTGCAGATGTGTGCCGAGGACAACATGCAGGTGGCGAACTGCACCACCCCCGCCAACTACTTCCACATCCTGAGGCGGCAGCTGAAGCGAGATATCCGCAAGCCGCTCATCATCATGACGCCGAAGTCATTGCTCCGTCACAAGCGCGCGACCTCCTCGCTCGCCATGATGGACGAAGGCACCACCTTCCACCGCCTGCTGTGGGACGATGCGGAGATGATTCCGGGCGAGGCGATCAAGCTGAAGCCGGACGGCAAGATCCGCCGCGTCATCCTGTGCTCCGGCAAGGTCTATTACGATCTCTACGAGGAGCGCGAGAAGCGCGGCCTTGACGACATCTACCTGCTCCGCGTCGAGCAGCTCTATCCGTGGCCGCACAAGGCGCTGATCAACATCCTCTCGCGCTTCAAGCAGGCGGAATTCATATGGTGCCAGGAGGAGCCCTATAACATGGGTGCCTGGAGCTTCGTGCAGCCCAACATCGAGCGCGTGCTCGAGTTCGTCGGCGCCAGCAACACGCGCCCGCGCTATGTGGGCCGTGCTGCCTCCGCCTCCACCGCAACCGGACTGATGAGCAGGCACGTCAAGGAACTGAAGACGTTCCTCGACGAGGCGCTCTCCGAGAACAAGGCTTAAGGGACAGAACTGATGGCAAAGGAAATCCGCGTTCCGGCACTGGGTGAGTCGGTCACCGAGGCGACGATTGCGAAGTGGTTCAGGCAGGCGGGCGAGGCCGTGAAGGCGGACGAGCCGCTGGTCGAGCTCGAAACCGACAAGGTCACGGTGGAGGTTCCCGCCCCCGCCTCCGGCAAGCTCTCCTCGATCGATGCGGCACCGGGCACAACGGTGAATGTCGGCGCCCTTCTTGGGCTGATCGAGGAGGGTGCGGCAGGCTCGGCTCCCTCGAAGCCCGCCGAGGCGCCGAAGAAGGCGGAAGCGCCGCCACCCGCCGCGAAGGCAGCCGAAGCCCCGCTCTCCCCCGCCGTGCGCAAGATGGTGGAGGAGAACAAGGTCGACACCGCCGCGGTCACCGGCACCGGCAAGCACGGCCGCCTCACCAAGGGCGACGTCATCGCACACCTTGAAAAGCCTGCCGCGCCGGCTCCGGCTCCCGCGCCGGCTCCCGTGCCCGCGGCCGTCCGCGCGCCCACCGCCGCGTCCGACGAGGCACGCGAGGAGCGTGTGAGGATGTCGCGGCTGCGCCTCACCATCGCGCGCCGCCTCAAGGATGCGCAGAACACCGCCGCCATGCTCACGACCTTCAACGAGGTCGACATGACGGCCACCATGGCGCTCAGGAACCAGTACAAGGACCTGTTCGAGAAGAAGCACGGCGTGAAGCTCGGCTTCATGAGCTTCTTCGTGAAGGCCTGCATCCAGGCCTTGAAGGAGATCCCCGCCGTCAACGCCGAGATCGACGGCGACGACATCGTCTACAAGAACTACTATCACGTCGGCGTCGCGGTGGGCACCGAGAAGGGCCTCGTCGTGCCCGTGCTGCGCGATGCCGACATGCTGTCCTTCGCCGGCATCGAGAAGACCATCTCCGATTTCGGCAGGCGCGCGCGTGACGGTCAGCTGCAGATCGCGGAGATGCAGGGCGG
>JADCDC010000034.1 GCA_020252385.1 Aestuariivirga sp. | reverse complement strand
CTCGCCCAGGATCTGTTCCACCGGGCGGGAAAACTCGGCCCCGCGGGTATAGGGCACCACGCAGAAGGTGCAGAACTTGTCGCAGCCTTCCTGGACGGTGAGGAAGGCTGCGACCGACCTGCGGCGCTCGGCACCGGTTTTCAGCCCCGCGAACTTCTCTTCTGCCGGAAATTCGGTCTCGACCACGGCTTTGCCGGCGGCCGCATGGCGCGCCAGAAGCTGCGGCAGGCGGTGATAGGTCTGGGGCCCGAAGACGAGGTCCACGGCCGGCGCACGCCTGACGATCTCCTCGCCTTCGGCCTGCGCGACGCAGCCAGCCACCGCGATCAGCATGTCAGCGCCCTGCTCGGCGCGGGCGCGCTTCAGCCGCCTGATCTTGCCCAGTTCCGAATAGACCTTCTCGGCCGCCTTCTCGCGAATGTGGCAGGTATTGAGGATGACGAGATCGGCATCCTCGGGCCCGGCCGTTTCGACATAGCCCAAGGGCGCCAGCACATCGCGCATGCGCTCGCTGTCGTAGACGTTCATCTGGCAGCCATAGGTCTTGACGAAGACCTTCTTCGAACCTTCTTGCATGCCTCGCCCTCTAGCCCATTTCGCGATGGCCGTGAAGCGCGCGGGTCACCCCCCGGCGCACCTGGTCCTCGGCATGCCGGGCCAGCGCCTTCCGGTTCACTTCGCCCGAGAGCGACAGCGGCTTGTGGCAGATCACCTCCACCTCGACGGGCCCTCTCGCGAGGGCTTCGAGAAGATGGGGTGCCAGCTCCATGTCGCCGTACCACGCATAGGAGGGCATCAGCCGCCGGGTCATCGGCAGGTTGCGGTGCCCGCGATAGGCCAGCGAGACCGGCTGCACCAGCACGCCCTCGATCTCCGCCGCACCGAAGAACGAACTCTTGAAGGGCAGCACGCTGCGCCCGTCGTATGAGGTCCCCTCCGGGAACAGCACGAGGATGTCCCCTGCCTTCAGCCGTGCGCGCATGTCCTCACGCGAGGGGCCGGTCGCATGGCGGCGGTCCCGGTCGATGAACACCGTGCGCTGGAGCCGCGCCAGGCTGCCGAAGAAGGGCCAGCCGTTGACCTCCTTCTTGGCGACGAAGGACACGGGCGCCACGGCGCTCAGCACCACGATGTCGAGCCAGCTCACATGATTGCTGACGATCAGCAGCGGGCCCGCCTGCGGCGGTTCCCCGCTCACCTCCACGCGGATGCCGAGAATGCGGCAGACGAGGCGGTGGTAGTGCATCGGAAAGACCCTGGCCATGCGCGGCCAGAACCAGAGGAAAAGCTGCTGAACGGGCATCAGCGGCAGGGTCAGCGCCGTAAAGCAGGCCAGCACCGCGAATGGCCTTAGCCTGCTCAAGGAGCAAGCCCCCGTCGCATCACGATGGCGTCTTCAGCGTCATCGCCCCGCCGGTAGTAGCCCTTGCGCCGGCCTGCCTCACGGAAACCGGCGGACGCATAGAGACCAAGTGCCGCGGTGTTGGAGGGAGCGACCTCCAGAAACAGCCGGCGCACGCCCTCGCCGGCCAGCTGCGAGATCTGCCGGTCGAGAAGCTGCCGCGCCACGCCGCGCCGCCGCATCGCCGGCCGCGTGGCGATGGTGATGATCTCTGCCTCGTCAGCCGCCCGGCGGGTGAGAATGAAGCCGACGGGCGCATCGCCTTCGGACGCGATGACGGCGGCGGCACCCGGCATGCTCAGCAGGTCATGCAGCGCGGGCGCGCCCCAGCCCTCCGCGAAGGCCTCGGCATGAAGGCTGGCGAGGAGCGGCGCGGCCATGAGCGTTGCCGCCTCGAAAGAGAAGGATGGAGCCGGCCGCTGCGCCAAAGGCTGTGGCTTGGCATCGGGTGCGCGCAGGTAGAGAGGTGACGGTGCCGCTCCCGGATGAGCCGACGCCGCGAGGCGCGCGAAATTGGCAGCCACCGGAAGTGCCTCGGCGGAAGACAGGCGAAGGTCGGTCCTGCCCGTGGCCTCGACAACGGCCTTCGCCGCCGTGCCGAGCACGAGGCTGCCCTCGGGCATGTCCGCAACGGCCCCCGCGGCGCTCGTCACGTGGGGTCCGGAAATCAGCTCCCGCGCGGCATCGAAGGATGCAGCGTAGACTTCCCCGTTGCGGGCATCCGCCACCACAAGAAGTGGCGCGTTGGCGCGTTCATTGGCGGCGATGGCGGAGAGGCTGTCGATGCCGATCACGGGCAGGGCACGGGCCAGCGCCAGCCCCTTCGCGAAGGACAGCCCGATCCTCACCCCGGTGAAGGTGCCGGGCCCGGTCGTCACCGCGACGCGGTCGATGGCGGAGAGCGTCAGCCCCGCGGCCTTGAGAACCTCCGCCGTCATGGGGGCGAGGGCCTCGGCGTGGCCGCGCTCCATCGCCACGAAGGCCGCAGCCAGGGGCAGCGGCTCATCCGTGTCGACGACGGCGACGGAACAGGCCGCCATTGCCGTATCGAGGCTGAGGATCTTCATCGGGCGGGGTGATAGGCCCGCCGGGCGCTGCCCGTCAAACGGCGCGCACTTCGCTCACTTCCGGCACGAAATGCCGGAGCAGGTTCTCGATGCCGTGCTTCAGGGTGGCTGTGGAGCTGGGGCAGCCCGCGCAGGACCCCTTCATGTTGAGGTAGACGACCCCTTCGCGGAAGCCGTGGAAGGTAATGTCGCCGCCGTCCTGCGCCACGGCGGGCCTGACCCGCGTGTCGAGCAGCTGCTTGATGGTCGTGACGATCTCGGCGTCGCCCGCCTCGAAGAATTCCTCGCCCTCCGTCTCCTTGGGCGTCTCGCCGAGCAGCATCGGCGCGCCCGAGAGGTAGTGATCCATGATGAGGCCGAGGATCGACGGCTTGAGGTGCTGCCATTCCGCCGCCGACTTGGTGACGGTGATGAAGTCCTGGCCAAGGAACACGCCGCTCACCCCGGGGACCGAGAACAGCTTCTCGGCCAGGGGCGATTCCGCAGCAGCGCCCGCATCGCGATAGTCACGGGTG
>JADCDC010000339.1 GCA_020252385.1 Aestuariivirga sp. | reverse complement strand
GTGGCCAGGAGAACGCGTCAGGCTTCCTTCGCTACTGCCGCCACCTGCTGGACGGAACAGAGGCTCCCGCACCGGCGCGCGAGCTGCCGAGAGGAGGCCTCTACCGCTCCGAACCGGGCGGGGCACAGGCCGCCATCGTCTTCTACCGCTCCGTCCTCGAAGGTGCCCAGACCGCGCCCGTCGATGCGCTGGTCGATGCCCTGAAGGCGCGCGGCCTCGGCGCAAGCGCCTTCTATGTCGCGAGCCTCAAGGATCGCCATGCGGTGGCGGCCCTGTCACTGGGCGAGCCGGATGTGATCCTCAACCTGACGAGCTTCGCCGTTGCCTCGGGCGGCAGCGCCGACCCCCTCGCCGCCCATGACTGCCCGGTGCTGCAGGTCGTGCTGTCGGGTTCCTCCGAACAGGCGTGGCGCGGGTCCTCGCAGGGTCTCGATGCCCGCGACCTTGCCATGAACGTCGTGCTTCCCGAACTCGATGGCCGGATCATGTCCCGCGCCATCTCGTTCAAGGCGGACAGCCTCTGGCATGAGGGTACACAGTGCCGCATCGTGACCTACCGCGCGCTTCCGGATCGCGTCGGCTTCGTCGCGGATCTTGCCGCCAACTGGGCAAGGCTCAGGCGCACCCCGGCCTCCGCGCGCAAGCTGGCGATCATCCTCGCCAACTATCCCAACAAGGACGGCCGCATCGCCAATGGCGTGGGCTACGACACGCCGGCGAGCACCGTGGCGATGCTGCAGGCCCTGGCGTCGGAAGGCTATCAGGTGGCGGGATGTCCCCCGTCGGGCAACGCCCTGATCGAGGACCTGCAGAAGGGGCCTACCAATGCACCCGGCAAGCGGGCATCCGGCGCTGTCATGACGCTGGAGCAGTACCGGCACCGATTCGAGCGGCTGCCGGAGACCGTCCGTGAACGGATCACCGCGCGCTGGGGCGATGCCGCGGGCGATCCCTTCGTCCGGGACGGCGCGTTCCACCTGCCCATCCGTGTTTATGGACACGCCGCCGTCGCGATCCAGCCGGCGCGAGGCTACAACATCGATCCGAAATCGACCTACCATGACCCGGCCCTGCCGCCGCCCCATGGCTATCTCGCCTTCTATTTCTGGCTGCGGCATGACTTCGAAGCGCAGGCCGTGATCCACAACGGCAAGCATGGCAATCTGGAATGGCTGCCCGGCAAGGCCAACGCGCTGTCCGCCGAATGCCTGCCCGAGGCAGCACTCGGCCCCCTGCCGCAACTCTATCCCTTCATCGTCAACGACCCCGGCGAAGGAACGCAGGCAAAGCGGCGCACCGGTGCGGTGATCATCGACCATCTCACCCCGCCCCTGACGCGAGCCGAAAGCTACGGGCCGCTCAAGGATATCGAGGCGCTCGTCGATGAATACTATCTCGCCGCCGGCCTCGATCAGCGCCGCCGCGAGTCGCTGAAGCGTGACATACTCGACCTCACCCGGTCTTCCCGCCTCGATGCGGATGCCGGCTTCACCGGCGACGAGGAGCAGGACCTGCAGCGCCTCGACGCCTTCCTCTGCGATCTCAAGGAGGCACAGATCCGGGACGGCCTCCACATTCTGGGCGCCTCGCCGGAGGGCCGGCAGGAAACCGACCTCCTCGTGGCCCTCACCCGTGTGCCGCGTGGCCTCGGCGAGGGAGCCGACCAATCGCTCATCCGCGCCCTCGCGCAGGATTTCGGAATGACCGGCTTCGATCCCCTCGCCTGCGAGATGGCGGCGGCCTGGAAGGGGCCGAAGCCCGACCTGATCGCTGCCGGTCCGCCCTGGCGCACCGCAGGCGACACGGTCGAAAGGCTCGAGCATTTCGCCGCCGCACTCCTCTCCGGCGCGCCCTGCCCCGATGGCTTTGACGCGACGCAAGCCGTGCTCGACGGAATCGAGACCAGGCTCAGGCCCCTGCTCCGCTCCTGCGGTGCTGGCGAGATCGCCTCCCTGCTGAAGGGACTGTCGGGCCGCTTCGTCGATCCGGGTCCCTCGGGCGCCCCGACGCGCGGACGGCTGGACGTGCTGCCCACGGGCCGGAACTTCTACTCGCTCGACAACCGGACGGTACCGACGCCCACGGCCTGGGCGCTGGGCCAGAAATCCGCCGAGGATCTGCTGCTCCGCCACTTCCAGGACTTCGGGCGCTATCCAAAGGCGCTCGGCCTCTCCGCCTGGGGCACATCGAACATGCGCACCGGCGGCGACGACATTGCGCAGGCCCTCGCGCTGATCGGCGCGAAGCCCCAATGGGACCCGTCGAGCTGGCGGGTCACGGGCTTCGAGGTCATCCCCCTCGCCAGGCTGGGCCGCCCGCGGGTCGACGTGACACTCCGCATCTCGGGCTTCTTCCGCGACGCCTTCCCCGCCCAGATCGAACTTCTCGACAAGGCGTTCCGCGCCATCGGTGCGCTGGAGGAGGAAGACGATGAGGACAACCCCATCGCCATGCGGATGCGCTCCGAGGCCGCAATGCTCGAAGTCTCCGGCGTCGCTCCAGCCGATGCGCGGCTGATGGCCGGGCACCGCATCTTCGGCGCGCGGCCCGGTGCCTATGGCGCGGGCCTCCAGGCGCTGATCGACGAGCGGATCTGGACGGACCGGGCCGACCTCGCGGCGGCCTATGTCACCTGGGGGGCCTATGCCTATGGCGCGAAGGCCGATGGCCTCAACGACGAGGCAAGCTTCACCGAGCGCTTGAGGCGCATCGAGGCCGTTGTCCACAACCAGGACAACCGCGAGCATGATCTTCTCGACTCTGACGATTACTACCAGTTCGAAGGCGGCATGACGGCTGCGGTGGAACAGGCCTCCGGCCAGCGGCCACGGGTCTACCACAACGATCACTCGCGCCCGGAACGCCCCGTCATCCGCACGCTGGAGGAAGAGATCGGCCGCGTCATCCGCTCGCGCGTGGTGAACCCCAAGTGGATCGGCGGCGTCATGCGGCATGGCTACAAGGGCGCCTTCGAGATCGCGGCGACGGTCGACTACATGTTCGCCTTCGCGGCAACGACGGGGGCCGTGCGCACCCACCACTTCGACCTCGCCTTCGACGCCTTCATCGGCGATGATGGCACGCGCCGCTTCATCGCGGACAACAACCCCGCAGCACTCCGGGAAATCGCGGAGCGATTCCGGGAGGCCGCCGCCCGCGGCCTCTGGACACCGCGCCTCAACTCTGCCCACCATGTTCTCGAGGAACTCACCCGATGAGCGATGAAACGCCCGACCACGACAACGCCCGCCACCACGAGAAGATGGCGAAGAAGAAAGCCGCGCGCGACAAGATCATGGCCGGCAAGACGATCGAGAAGGGCCTCCTGATCGTCCACACCGGCAAGGGCAAGGGCAAGTCGACGGCGGCCTTCGGCATGGTGTTCCGCTGCCTGGGCCACGGCATGCGCTCAGGGATCATCCAGTTCGTCAAGGGCGCG
>JADCDC010000338.1 GCA_020252385.1 Aestuariivirga sp. | reverse complement strand
GAGGAGACACTGCGGGCGATGGCGAGATTTATGGTGAGGAGGTGACGCCTGAATTGACCGTCACCCCGGCGAAAGCCGGGATGACGGACAATAACTGAAGACGGTCATCAGGTCAGCTTCTGCATCACCGCCACGAAGAAGCCGTCCGTGTCATGCTGCGCAGGCGTGAGCAGGAGCGTGTCGGGAGATCCATCGGCCGAATCCGGTGCATCGCCGCCGATGGTGTTCCGCCATTGCTCCCTGTACGGAACGATCCGCACATCGGGATGCCGCGCGAGGAAGGCGGCGACCTGGTCCGTGTTCTCTTCCGGCAGCACGGAGCAGGTGATGTAGAGGATGGTGCCGCCGGGCTTCGCCAGCGCGTATCCCTTCTCCAGCACCGAGTCCTGGTCCTTGATCCGCTGGTCGAGCTGCTTTCTGGTCAGCCGCCACTTGGCGTCGGGCTTCCTGCGCCAGGAGCCTGAGCCGGAGCACGGCGCGTCGATGACGACGCAGTCGAAGGGGCCGGCGGCATCGAGCTTGCCCTTGTCCTGGGCCGAGATCACCTCGCAATTCGTCACCCCGGCCCGCGTCAGGCGCTCGAAGATGGGCCGCAGGCGGAAGCGGTCGAGGTCATGGGCGAGGAGCCTGCCCTCATTCTGCATCAAGGCTGCGAGCGCCAGCGTCTTGCCGCCGGCACCGGCGCAGATGTCGGCAACGCTTATGCCCGGAGCAGCGCCAGAGATAAGGGCGGCCAGCTGAGAGCCTGCGTCCTGCACCTCGAACCAGCCCATGCCATGCGCGGGCTCGGCCTCCACATTGGCGTTGCGCGCGTCAGGCCCCGCCGCGGGAATGCGGACGGCGAGCGGGGACCACGGTCCCTCCACAGCGCCGAAGCGGGCGAGTGCTTCGATGACCTGCGGGCGGGTGGCCTTCAGCGTGTTGACGCGGAGATCAACGGGTGCGCGCGAGGCCAGCGCCGCGCCCTCCTCCGCCAGTCGCGCGCCGAAGGCCCGCTCGTAGGATGGCAAAAGCCATTCGGGCACATCGGCCCGCGCATGGAGCGGCATGGCGGCGAGATCGCGCGCCAGTGCGGCCTGCTCATCCGCCGTCAGCGCGCCGGGGCCGTGCTGTTCCTCGGCCAGGGCGGCGATGACATCAGCCGACAATCCCCACACATCGCGGAGGCCGGCCAGCGCCAGGGCGCGCGGGGTGCCCTCGCCCATGCGGAACGACAGCGAGTTCCTGCGGCGGAGCACGTCATAGACCAGCGTGCCAATGGCATGGCGGTCGGTCGAGCCTGCGAACCGGTGCGCCTTGCCCCAGTCCTTGAGCGCCTCCGAGGCCGGCCGGTGGCGCTCGAAGATATCGCTGAGGACGTCGATCGCCGCGGAGACGCGGCCTGCAAGGCGCATGGACTATCCGATCACGAAGAGGCGGAGGCCGAACCACGCCCACATCAGGCCCACGGCGAAGAAGCCCACCAGGAAGGCGAGGCCGCGGCGCGTGACGACGTTCGAGCCGGTGTGGACCACGCTGTGCAGGATGCGGCCTGCGAGGAAGGCCCAGGCCAGCGCAACCTGCAGCCAGTCCACCTTCGCCAGCACGATGAGCAGCGGCAGGATGGCGTAGAAAAACAGCGGCAGCTCGAACTGGTTGTTGTAATTGTTGTTGAGCTTGCGGACGTCCTCTGGCCAGCCCGCATTGTCGAGCGCGACGTCGGCGAGCTTCACGGCACCCGAACGCGCCGCGCGCTGCTTCGCGGCCCCCATCAGGACGGCCAGCACATAGACCAATCCGACATGGAGGAAGGCGGGCAGCAGCAGCCAATGGACGATGGTCATGAAGCTCAGCCCTGGCGCTGGTAGTTGGGCGCCTCGCGCGTGATCATGACGTCGTGCACATGGCTTTCGCGCATGCCGGCGGAGGTGATGCGGATGAACTGCGCCTTGTCGCGGAGTTCGGCGAGGTCGGCCGCGCCGACATAGCCCATGGCGGCGCGCAAGCCCCCCACCAGCTGGTGCAGCACCGCGCTGGCCGGGCCCTTGTAGGGCACCTGGCCCTCGATGCCTTCGGGCACGAGCTTCAGATTGTCCTTCACCTCCTGCTGGAAGTAGCGGTCGGCCGAGCCCCTGGCCATGGCGCCCACCGAGCCCATGCCGCGGTAGGCCTTGTAGCTCCGGCCGTTGTAGAGATAGACCTCGCCCGGGCTCTCATCCGTGCCGGCCAGCAGCGAGCCGATCATCGCCACTTCGGCGCCTGCCGCCAGCGCCTTGGCGAGATCGCCCGAGAGCTTGATGCCGCCGTCGGCGATGACCGGCACATCATGCCGTGCCCCTTCCTCCGCCGATTCCATGATGGCGGAGAGCTGCGGCACGCCCACACCCGCAACGACGCGGGTGGTGCAGATCGAGCCCGGGCCGATGCCGATCTTCACCGCATCGGCGCCTGCGCCGATCAGCGCCTTCACTGCTTCCGCCGTGGCGACGTTGCCAGCCACGATCTGCACCTTGTTCGAGATCTTCTTGAGGCGCGTCACCTGGTTGATGACATTCTCCGAATGGCCATGCGCGGTATCGACGACGATCAGGTCGACGCCCGCATCGATCAGCATCTCGGCGCGCTCGAAGCCAGCGTCACCCGTGCCGGTGGCCGCACCCACCAGCAGGCGCTCATGTTCGTCCTTGGCGGCCAGCGGATGGTCGGCCGCCTTCTCCATGTCGTTCACCGTGATCAGCCCGACGCACTTGTAGTCGTCGTCGACCACGATCAGCTTCTCGATCCGGTACTTGTGCAGCAGGCGCTTGGCCTCGTCGCGGTCAACACCGGCCTTGACGGTCACGAGGTTCTGGTTGGTCATCAGGTCGGCCACCTTCATCGAGAGATCGGTGGCGAAGCGCACGTCGCGGTTGGTGATGATGCCGGCGAGGCGGCCCGTGGCATCGACCACGGGAATGCCGGAGATCTTATGCCTCTCTTTAAGCTTCAGCACATCGCCCAGCGTGGCATCGGGGGCGATGGTGATGGGGTTCACCACCATGCCCGATTCGAAGCGCTTCACCTGGCGCACATGCTCGGCCTGCTCGTGGGGCTCGAGGTTCTTGTGGATGATGCCGAGCCCCCCGGCCTGCGCCATGGCGATCGCCAGACGCGCCTCGGTGACCGTATCCATGGCGGCGGAAATGATGGGGATCGACAGCTTGAGCGAGCGGGTGAGCCTGGTCGCCGTCCTGACCTGGGCAGGCAGGACGGATGACGCGCCGGGCTTCATCAGCACGTCGTCGAAGGTAAGATATTCTGGGATCTGGCGCGGCATGGGCCAACCTCTCGAAGGCGGAGACTCGGGGGAAGATTGGCGACCGTCCTTAACACCGCCGCGACAGCCGGGGCAAGGCCCGGCCTTGCAAATACCCCATTAACACGATTATCTCTCTGGAGATGATTTCCCAGCGTGCCCGTTATGCCTTCAAGGCGGTTGTGGCCCTTGCCCGGGCCAAGCCCGGTGAAGGTCTGCAGATCAGGCAGCTGTGCGAGCAGGAAAAGCTGCCCCGGAAGTTCCTGGAACAGATCCTGCTGTCGCTCAAGGCCGCGGGCTATATCACCAGCCGCCGCGGGCGCGATGGCGGCTATGAGCTCCTGAAGCCGGCGGACAAGATCTTCATCGGACCGATGTTGCGCGCCGTGGACGGGCCGATCGCGCCGCTTCCCTGCCTGTCCCGCACCGCCTACCGGCGCTGCGAGGATTGCCGGGACGAGGCAAGCTGCGAACTGCGCCTCGCCTTCGACAGCGCTTATAGGGACTATCTGGAGAAGCTCGAACGGCTGTCGCTGGCCGAGGTGATGCGCCAGTCGGACGCCACGCCGCACGGCGCCGCCGTGCAGGAACCGCTGCCCAGCGCCTCCTAAATCCTCGCTTGAGAAGAACTAAAGGGTTCAGGTCATTTCGGGCCTTGATTCCCTACTGATTCCGTGGAGTATGTAGGAACACTATAGATAGGAGAGACCAACATGCTCGATCACCTTCGCCGCAGCCTGATTTCAGGCGCTGCTGCCATCCTCGTGCTGGCGGGCACCACCACCCTGGCGCTGGCAGACAAGACCCTGCTCAACGTGTCCTATGACCCGACGCGGGAATTCTACAAGGAATTCAATGAGCTGTTCGCGGCCGACTGGAAGGCGAAGACGGGTGAGACGATCACCATCAACCAGTCGCACGGCGGCTCCGGCAAGCAGGCCCGCGCGGTGATCGACGGTCTCGACGCCGATGTGGTGACGCTGGCGCTGGCGGGCGACATCGACCAGATCGCCAAGAACACCGACAAGCTGCCCAAGGACTGGGCCAGCAAGCTGCCGCACAACTCGGCTCCCTACACCTCGACCATCGTGTTCATCGTGCGGAAGGGCAATCCCAAGGGCATCAAGGACTGGGGCGACCTCGTGAAGGAGGGTGTCCAGGTGATCACGCCCAATCCCAAGACCTCAGGCGGTGCCCGCTGGAACTATCTCGCGGCCTGGGCCTATGCGGCGAAGGCGCTGGGCGGTGACGAGGCGAAGATCAAGACCTGGATCGGGGATCTCTACCGCAACGTCCCCGTACTCGACACGGGTGCCCGCGGCTCCACCACCACCTTCGCGCAGCGTGGCATCGGCGACGTGTTCATCAGCTGGGAGAACGAGGCCTTCCTCGTCCAGAAGGAATTCGGCGCCGACAATTTCGAGATCGTCGTTCCCTCGCTCTCGATCCTCGCCGAACCGCCGGTCGCCGTGATCGAGGGCAATGCCAAGGCCAAGGGCAACCTCGAAGCGGCCCAGGCCTACCTGAACTTCCTCTATTCGCCCGCCGGACAGAAGCTCGCCGCCAGGCACTTCTTCCGCCCGGTCGACCCGTCGGCCGCCGACCCCGCCGATCTCGCCCGCTTCCCCAAGCTCGACCTCGTGTCGATCGACAAGGACTTCGGCGGCTGGGCCAACGCGCAGAAGACCCACTTCGCCGACGGCGGCGTGTTCGACCAGATCTACAAGCCGACCAACTGATGTCACAATCCCTGCCGTTCTCCCTG
>JADCDC010000337.1 GCA_020252385.1 Aestuariivirga sp. | reverse complement strand
GCGGGCGGCCCAGCGAATAGATGAAGTTGCCGGTCGCCAGGCAGGCGTTGCGCGCCGGCCGGACGGCGATGCCGCTGTAGCCCCTGAGCCGGATCAGCGCGATGTCGTTGTTCGGCAGCACGTCGACGACAGTGCCGGAATAGACCCGGCCATTGGCGACCCGCGCCGAAACGGCGTTGCCCTTGTCGAGCGCCACATGAGCGGCGGTCACCACATAGCCGGACTTGTCCACCACGAAGCCGCTGCCCGATGTGGCGGGCTTTCCCTTGCGGTCCGCGGCGCGGCCGGACCCGGCGTTCTGGATCTTCTCCGAATCGGACACGACGAGCGTCACATAGGCCGCACTGGTTTGGTTCACCAGCTTGGCGATGCGCGCATCGGCAATGGACTGCACGGGGGCGAGCGAGGAGTTCTGCTGGATGAGGAAGTCACGGCTTTCGACATCGGTGCTGCTCGAGCAACCTGCGAGAACCATTGCGGCAAGACACGCAACTGCCACCTGGAAAGAACGGATCACCATGAGCGGATAATAGCACCCTGCGGAACGCGCGCCATTGTGGCGGCGGAATTTGTCCAAATAAAAGCGGCGTCAGCGCACGAGCCGCAAGCCCCATCAAAAAAACGGCCCGCCGAAGCGGGCCGTCTCTCAATCGTTATCAGATCAGACGATCTTAGAAGCGCCAGACGGCGATCAGGTCGACAGACCAGTTGTCGGTCTCGGTTTCCCACTTGACCTTGTCGATCTGCGGGTTGAGGCCGGCAACGTACTCGGTCGAGAACTCCGAGTCCGTGGTCCACCACTCGCCTTCCACACCGATGGTCAGCTGATCGACCGGCGTGTAGTAGATACCGCCGAGGATGCCCCACTGGGTGAGCTCCACACCGTCCGATTCCCACAGGTTGTTGAGGGCAATCGCGTCGAAGCCTTCGCCTTCGCGATCGGTGTAAGCCACACCGATTTCGGCGCTGAACTCGTCGCTGAGGTTGGCCTGAGCCAAGGCAGACACCGTCCACCAGTCCGAGCTATACGGGGTGCCGTCGACGATCTGACCCTGGTCGACGACCGTGGTCGGGCCGGAGCCGATCGCACCAGCGAGCTGCAGGTTGAACATCTCGGTGAAGCCGAACTTCACGCCAGCGCCGACCTGCCAGAGGTCTTCCGGTGCGTTACCGAGTGAGTCGTCGTAGTCTTCATCGTTGATCGAGCGCCACACACCGGCGATTTCACCGGAGAAGAGGTCACCCGAGTAGCCGATGCTACCAGCAGCACCCAGCTCACCGGCGTTGATGCCGTCAGTGCCGGACTGGCCCGGAGCGCGGATGCCGGCGTCTTCCACGGCGATCGCCATGGTGAACGGACCGGAGCCGTAGGACATGCGGAGCTGCGAGACGTCACCCGGGTCGAGACCCAGGAGGCCGGCGTTGGCGGTCAGGTAGCAGGTGCAGCCCTGGGCGTAGCCGTAGTTGATCTTGCCGAGCGATTCAGCATAACCGCCACCGAAGGTCAGCTCCGGGGTCATCGCCCAGTAGCCCCATGCCACGTCCATGTAGACGTCGGCATTGCCGTTGCCGTTGAAGTTGCCACGCAGACGGATGTCAACACCGACTTCGCCGACGGCGGTGTCAGTGGTGGCGTTCACGCGGAGCTGGCCGCGGGCCGGGATGTCCCAATCGCCGTCCGGATCGACGTCAACTTCGATCGGCAGGTTGATGAAGCCCTGGCCGAGCGTCGTGCCGCCGTCCTGCACGACCGTGTTGTAGCCAACCGTGGTGCCGCTGACGTTGCTGGGCACGAAGATGGTGCCAGCCACGAAGTCAGGCTCGTTCGCGACGAAGAAGAACGGCGCGGAGCCGTTCCACTCGCTGCCATTCGGAGCGTAGGCGCGGATCGTCGTGTTCGACTCGCTGTCCTTGTAGCGGATACCAGCGTAGACATAGCCCGACCAGGAGATCGTCGTGCCGGCCGGGGCGTCAGCCGTCGGCAGGACCGAGATGATCGTGGAGCGGTTGCCGTAGCTGAACTTCTCGCGGGCGCTCATCTGGAGGCCCGGGGTCTGCTGCAGCTCGCCCTCGGAGATGGCGATCAGCTGGTAGCCGGCGGGAACCGCGGGAGCGGTTTCCATGGCGGCAACGCGGGCGTTGAGTTCTTCGATCTGAGCCTTGAGGGCGTCGAGATCATCGGCCTGAGCGCCGGCAGCGGTCACGGCCAGAGCCGCACCACCCAGAAGCGCCATCTTAATCGATTTCATTATGTGTTCTCCCAAGTCTCTTGGAGTTTGAGTAGATCCCCCCCCATCCCCTGCAAACGGTTGCTGGAAGGTCATGCCGACGGATCGGACACGGTGTGTTTGTCATCCGAAACGCGGAAAACATCAATCGTTTGCAGCCGTCCAAAACCGGAATTTTGCCCGCTGTAGCACATTTGCCACAGTTGCCACTTGGCGACGGAATGCCGGATAGCATCATGAAATCAATGGCTTGAAACTTTTCGCCCGGAGAAGGCCCGCGGAACGCGCCCCGCGCCCCACCAGCCCTCCACCTTTTCGCCTTGGATGGGGCAGGGCCGATTCTCGCCCCACTCGCCACGGGCGAGCCCCGTCAAACCCGGCAACTCCACCATGATTCGAGTCGCATAAAAGAAAACGGCCCGCCGAAGCGGGCCGTCTCCCTGTCGTCGTGGGGGGTAGGTTTAGAAGCGCCAGACCGAGACGAGGTCGACGGTGAAGGAATTCTGCTCCAGTTCGGCCTTCACGTCGGTGTCAGCCACATCCACGGCGTCAGCTTCGCCCTCGACGTTGATGACTGCGTAAGACGCCTCGATGCCGACCGTCAGCTGATCAACCGGGTTGTAGTACATGCCACCACCGATAACCCACCTGTCAGACTCCGCAGAGAACTCGGTTTCAACAAGATCTGCCGCCACTCCAGGATCGAGATCGAAATCGGCGGTCACATCATCAAATTCACGCCTGATGTAGCCGGCACCCAGTTCGGCATGGACCTCATCAGAGAGGTTGACGCTGACCAAGCCAGACACCCCCCACCACTGGTTGTTCCAGGGGTTCGCGAAGTTTACGCCATTGGTGCCGGAGCCATCCTCACCGATCGCGACAGTCGGGCCTTCACCCAGAGCTGCGGCGATGTTGAAGGTGGCCATGTCGCTGAGTCCAAAGCTGAAACCAGCGCCAACCTGCCACCAGGAGTCCGGGAGGAACTCTTCCTCGAACGGGGTAGCTTCGTCATCATCCTCGAGGCCGCGCCACATGCCGGCCACTTCGGCGCTGAAGGTATCGCCCGAGTACTTGATTTCGCCGGCGGCGCCGAGCTGATCACCCGACATGGAAGCCAGTTCCGAGCCGAAGGCGCTGCTCTTGAGCGAACCGTCTTCCAGAGCGATGGCCATGCTGAAGGGGCCAGAGGCATAGCTCAGGCGCATCTGCGTCGTGTCGCCGGGGTTGAAGCCGACGGTGTCGATGTAGTGGCAGGTGCAGGACGCGTCATAGCTGAAACCAACTTCACCCAGAGAACCGGCATAACCGCCGCCGAAGGTGAGCTCCGGGGTCATCGCCCAGTAGCCATAGGCCACGTCCATATAGAAGTCGTCGCCCTCGCTCTCCACGCCGTCGAAGTTGGCGCGGATGCGCACGTCGACACCGACTTCGCCAACGGCGGTGTCGGTCGAAGCCTTCACGCGGATCTGGCCACGGGCCTTGACGTCGATGTCATCGTCGTCATCTGCTCCGGTAACTTCAACCTCTTCAAACGGTGCGGCATCGTCGACGCGGTCCTCGATCGTGAGGTCCGTATCCACCGAATTGTACACGAGGCCGGCGCGGGCATAGCCCGACCACGAGATGATAGCGCCAGCCGGGGCATCAGCCGTCGGAAGGACACTGATGATGGTGGAGCGGTTGCCATAGGCCATGCGCTCACGGGCGGAGAAGCCGAGGCCGGGGGTCTCCTGCAGTTCGCCTTCCGACACCGCGACGAGCTGGTAGCCGGACGGAATCGAGGGGGCGGTCTCCATGGCGGCCATGCGGGCGTTCAGTTCCGCCATCTGGGCCTTGAGGGCTTCGAGTTCGTCAGCCTGAGCGCTCGCGGCGGTGACGGCCACTGCCGCACCACCGAGAAGCGCCATCTTGATCATCTTCATTCTTTGGTCTCCCAAGTCTTGGTTGAGGAGCCCCCCATCCCCTGCAATTGGTGCTGGAAGGCAATGCGCGAGGTCATCGGCACGTGGAAGTTGTCGATTCAAACGGAGGAAATATCAACCTGTAAGAGATGTTCCTCGCTCGAATTGCACAACGCTGTAGCGCAAAAGCCACAGTTTTTGCGATGGGAGAGCAGGCCGCAAAAGCCAAACCACATCAAAATGTTGCGGCGGCAACTTTACAAACGATTGCAGCAGAGAGGGCGGCTTTTCCGCAACCTGGCAGCGTCGGGCATCGACCCCGGGGGAACAGGCGGTGATCTGTCACGATTCGCCGTTTTTGCACTGGCGGTACCCCGCCACTCGACTCATTCCCTGAGTTGCGGAATACTCCGCTTTGTAACCGGAGACTGCCCGATGCCGCCGCCGCTTAGACCCGCCCAATGGCTCATTCATGCGCATCTGATGGTGCTGCCGCTGTGCGCCGCGATAGTGCTGGAGGGGCAGGCGGAGGATCGCAATGCCGCCGTGCTGCTGCAGCATCACTGGTTCTGGCTGGTGGTGGCGCTGGGGCTTGGGACTTGGGTCGGGTGGCACACCGCCATCGCGCGGCCCACCTATCAGCCGCCGGAGCAGCCGTGATCGCCTATGCCGTGGAACTGGGCCTGATGATGCTGGCGCTGTTCCTGCTCGGCTGCCTCATGGGTGCGCTGGCGTGGCGGTGGCGGAATCGACGGCCGCCAGCCAGCCCGTGATGGCGGCGAGGCTCTCCGGCTCGTCCAGGAAGGGCACGTGGCCGCGCCCCGGCACGGTGGCGGCGGCCAGCCTCGGGTGGCGCGCCTGCATCTCGGCAACCGTTGCGGCACTGAGCAGATCCGAGTGCGCGCCGCGCAGCACGAGGCAGGGCAGGGGTGCGAGCATCTCGAGCAGCGGCCAGAGTTCAGGCACCTTGCCGGCGGCGATATCCTCGGGTGCCGGGAAGTTGCGGGTGAGCCCCGCATCATAGTCGGCGCGCGGAACGCCGCCCTCGTCCTTGAAGACGCGGCGCGCGAAGGCCTGCCACTCCGCCTCGCTCAAGCTGTCGAAGCCGGGGTTGGTGGCCTTGAGGGCCGCGACCGCCTCCTCCCAGCTGCCGAACTGCGGGTCCGCACCAAGATAGCCGCGAATACGCAGGAGGCCCGGTGTGTCGATGCGCGGGCCGATGTCGTTGAACAGCACGCCGGCAAGCCGCGGCAGGGCGCGCGTGGCCATCACCATGGCGACGATGCCGCCGCGCGAGGTGCCGATGACGGCGAAGCGCCCGACCCCCAGATGGTCCAGCACGAGAAACGTGTCGGCGGCCTCCTGGTCGGGGCGGTAGGTTGCGGGATCGGCCCGCCCGCTCCGCCCGCGGCCGCGAAAGTCCAGCGACAGCACGCGGCGCGACTGCGCGAGCCGGGGTGCGATGGTCTCGAAGTCCTTGGCGTTGCGGGTGAGGCCGGGCAGGCAGACGACGGGCACCAGGCCCGTATCCGCGCCCTGTTCGCGGGCATAGAGCGCCGTGCCGTCGGCCGCGGCGATCACATGCTCGATGTAGCCCGTGCCCGTCAGTTGCAGCCCGTGATCAGGTCGGTGATCGAGCGCTTGGTGCAGCCTTCCTCAGCCGCCGTCTCGGCCGCGGGCTCCTCCGCCTTCGAGGTCGAGGCGACGTTGATGTCGTCGGTGCGCATGCCGCGCGCCAGGTCCGCCGTCATCGGGCGCACCGTCTTGGGCGCGAGCCGCGAGCGGTAGACGTGGAGGTTCTGCAGCACCTTCTGCACGTACTGGCGGGTTTCCTGGAAGGGGATCGATTCGACCCAGTCGATGGGATCGATCTGGCCCGTGCGGAAATCACCATATTCCGCAAGCCACTCGCGCGAGCGGCGGGGGCCGGCATTGTAGGACACCAGCGTCAGCACATAGGAGCCGCCATGGTCGGCGATGAGATCGCCCATGTGCGCGGCACCGAGCTTCACATTGTACTCAGGGTCCAGCAGCATGTTGGGCTTGTAGGCGATGCCATGCTCGCGGGCGATGAGCTTCGCCGTGCCGGGCATGATCTGCATCAGGCCCTGGGCGCCCACACGGCTGCCGGCATTGGGGTTGAACTCGCTCTCCTGCCTGGCCAGCGCGAAGACCAGCGGCCGTTCCACCGGCTTGCCGATCTGCTTCCAGTCCGGCAGGGCGCGGATCGGATAGCCCCAGGAGTCGATGTCGATGTTCTGCGCGGCGGACGCCTTGGCGAGGCGCACCGACATGGGCGCACCACCGGCTTCCCACACGATCCGCGCGGCGGCATTCATCTCGTCCATCGTGTCGAAGCGGTTGGCGAAGGACCACAGGAACATGTTGAGGTCCGCGGGCTTGCCCGCCTTTTCCATGATGCGGAAGGCGCGCACCGCATCGTCCTTGTTGACCTTGGCCTCAGCGGCGGCGGAGGCCTTGCCGCTTTCGATTTCCTCAGGCACCCGGCCGAGCCCGATCTTCTCGCGCGCCAGCTGGCCGTAATAGACGGTGGAATACTGGGACGCCCGCTTGTAGGCGGCCGTCGCCTCGCCCTTGCGGCCCATGGCCTCCAGCGCGCGGCCGGTCCAGTAGCCCGCACGCGCCTTTTCGGTGCGCGACCTGGCGATCTCGCCCAGGGTGCCGAAATGCGCCAGCGCGGTGTCGGCGTCCTTCAGGTAGCGGAGCGCGATCCAGCCGGCGAGGAACTCGCCTTCCTCGGCCTCCGGCCCCTTGGCAAAGCCGTGGGCGCGGGAAATCTGGTAGGCGGCCTTGCGCGCCGCGGCCTTGTCGTCAATGCCGATCGAGCGGCGCGCGATGATGCGGCGCTCGATCCACCAGGCCTCGGCATCGCCCATCTTGGAGGCCTCGCCCGGAACCTCGAGCAGGATGGCGCGGGCCTTGGCCCAGTTCTCATTCTTGCGGTGGAAGCGGGCCAGCGCATAGCGCATGGCGAGCGCCTGGCGCATGTCGGAGGGAAGCCCATTGTAGAGCTTCTCCGCACCCTTCTCGCCGCGGATCAGCCGCTGCGCCACGCCGGCGGCGCGCTGGTATTCGGAGGGCAGGCGCTTGGCGGCGCGGATCGCGGCGTTGGTTTCCTGCGCATAGATGAGGCGCCACATGCGGCGCTTGTGATCCTCGACGGTGAGCAGCTTGCTGAATTCCGACGTGATCGACCTTTCGAGTTCCGGCGTGATCTCGGGGTCGACCCACACCTTGCGCACCGCGGCGCGCGCGCCATCGCCGTCACCGGTGGCGAGGAGGGCGCGGGCCAGCGCCAGCGAGCCCTGCGGCGTCGTCGGCTTGCGCTTGTTGAAGTGGCTGAGGATGAGGTCAGGCGATTCCTTGTTCACATAGAGCGAGCGCTCGGCGCGCTTCAGCAGCGCTTCCGACAGGGGCCAGTTGGGTGCCGTGTCGAGGAAGGTCATGATGCGCTGGTAGCCCGCGTCATTGGGCCGGTCGCGCAGGTAGATGAGTTCCACGAGCTTCATCGCGGCGACGTCGCCCGAGCGCTCCGCGGCGCGGCCGGCGGCCACGAAATCGCCCTTGAGCGCCAGCTTCGCGGCCTCGACCGCCGCTGCGGACGGCCTGGTTTCCGCCCATGCGGACTCCGGCCCCGCCACGAGTACGGGGGCGGCCGTCGCGGTGGCGGCGGCGAGTGCCAGGAGGCTGATACGCAGGAACCGTTGAAAACGCATGTACTTCCCAACCAGAAAGAGCTTCAGTTTCCGCCGCTAGAGTGCAATTGCGCCGAAGTAATGGCTACGGATCGCGGCTGCCTTCGGCGCTTGCCGCTCTGCGGCCGAACGTCTATGGTGCCGCGCCGTCTGCAGGTCGCGGTTTCTTGCACCTCAGAGTCTATGCCCCCATGGTTTCCAAGTTCTTACCGGAGTAGCCGCCGTGCAGTTCAGAGGTTCATTCCCAGCGCTCATCACCCCCATGAAGAACGGCAAGGTGGACGAGCTGGCGTTCCGGAAATTCGTCAATTGGCAGATCGAACAGGGCTCTCACGGCCTCGTGCCCGTCGGCACCACGGGCGAAAGCCCGACGCTGACGCCGGAAGAACACAAGCGCGTGATCGAGATCTGCATCGAGGAAGCGCGCGAGCGCGTGCCGGTGATCGCCGGTACCGGCTCCAACAGCACGCTGGAGGCGATCGAATACACGGAACACGCGCGCGAGGCGGGGGCCGATGCCGCCCTCGTGGTTGTTCCCTATTACAACAAGCCGACGCAGGATGGGCTCTACGCCCATTTCCGAGCGATCGCGGACGCCGTCGACATTCCGATCATCGTCTACAACGTGCCGGGACGCACGGTCGCCAACATCTCGGTCGAGACGCTGGCGAGGCTGTCGCATGACTGCAAGAACATCATCGGCACCAAGGATGCATCGGCCGACCTGACGAGGCCCTCGCGCCAGCGGCTGGCCTCGGGCAAGGACTTCATCCAGCTTTCGGGCGAGGATGGAACGGCGCTGGGCTTCAACGCCCATGGCGGCGTGGGCTGCATCTCGGTCACCGCGAACGTCGCGCCCCGGCTCTGCGCCGAATTCCAGGAGGCAACGCTCCGCGGCGACTATGAGGCGGCGCTCACCCTGCAGGACCGGC
>JADCDC010000336.1 GCA_020252385.1 Aestuariivirga sp. | reverse complement strand
GGGCTCGCCGCCATCCTCCGCCATGGGCGTGGCGGCCTCGGCCATGTCCTCGCCCTCGCCGTCATCCTCGCCCGAGGTGGCGTAGGCGGAGGGCTGCTCGCCCATCTCCATGCCATCGCCGTTTCCGGCCTCGCTGCCCGGCGCATCCTCGCGGCCCCGCCCGCCGCGGCGGCCGCGGCGGCGGCGGCGGCGCTTGCCGCCTCCTTCGGGACGGCCGTTCCCGGCCTGCTGCTGGCGCTCCTCGCCAGAGGCCTCGGCGGTTTCCCCGTCCTCTGCCTCGTTCTCCGCTTCCTCGGCTTCCGCGGCCTCGTCCTCCTCGTCCAACTGCTCCTCCTCCTCGAAGGCGGAGTCGATCCGGACGGGTGCTGCGATCACCTTGCGCGGCGGGGTGTTGCGGTCGGGCGCGCGCTCGATCAGCGCCTGCGACCCCTTCAGCTCGTCGCTCGGCACAATGAACACCGAGATGCCGTAGGTGGTCTCGATCGAGAGCAGGTTGTCGCGCTTCTCGTTCAGAATGTAGAAGGCGATCTCGCGCGTGCACTTGACGGTGAGGTTCTCGGGCTTCCGCGCAATGAGGTGCTCCTCGATCGCCCGCAGCACGGAGAGGCCGCAGGAGGAGACCGAGCGCACGATGCCGCGGCCCTCGCAATGCGGACAGGTGCGTGAGGAGCCTTCGAGCAGGCCCGGCCTCAGCCTCTGGCGCGACATCTCGAGCAGGCCGAAATGGCTGATGTGTCCGACCTGGATGCGGGCCCGGTCGTTCTTCAGCGCGTCCTTCAGGCGGCGCTCGACATGGCGGTTGTTGCGCTTTTCCTCCATGTCGATGAAGTCGATGACGACGAGGCCGGCGAGGTCGCGGAGCCTGAGCTGGCGGGCGATCTCGTCGGCGGCCTCGAGGTTGGTCCTGAGCGCGGTATCCTCGATGTTGTGCTCGCGCGTCGACTTGCCGGAATTGATGTCGACCGAGACCAGCGCCTCCGTCTGGTTGATCACCATGTAGCCGCCCGACGGCAGCGTCACGGTCGGCGAATAGAGCCCGTCCAGCTGGCTTTCCGCCTGGTAGCGGGAGAACAGCGGGCGCGTGTCCTTGTAGGGCTTCACGTTCTTGGCGTGGCTCGGCATCAGCATCTTCATGAAGTCCTTGACTTCACGATAGGCCTCGTCGCCCTCGACGATCACCTCTTCCACATCCTTGCTGTAGAGGTCGCGGATCGCCCGCTTGACGAGGCTTCCCTCCTCATAGACCAGCGCCGGGGCCTGGCTCTTCAGCGTCAGATCACGGACGCTTTCCCACAGGCGGAGCAGATAGTCATAGTCACGCTTGATCTCGGTCTTGGTGCGCTGGGCGCCCGCGGTGCGGACGATGAGCCCCATGCCCTGCGGCACCTCGATTTCCTTGGCCACTTCCTTCAGCCGGCGGCGGTCGCCCGAGTCGGTGATCTTGCGGGAAATGCCGCCGCCCCTCGCGGTGTTGGGCATCAGCACGCAGTAGCGGCCGGCGAGCGAGAGATAGGTAGTGAGTGCGGCACCCTTGTTGCCACGCTCTTCCTTCACGACCTGCACCAGGATCACCTGGCGGCGCTTGATCACTTCCTGGATCTTGTACTGGCGGCGCTGCACCTTGCGGCGGCGCTGCGGCACTTCCTCGAGCGCATCCTCAGCACCGATCGATTCGACGCGGGCCGCTTCCGGGTCCTCGCCCACTTCCTCGATGCCATTGCCGAGTTCGCCCGGCATGCCGCGATCAACCGACGGGGCAGGGGCGACGGCCTCTGCCTCGATCTCGGCCTCGCGCGCTGCGTCGGCCTCCGCGGGCTCGGCACCCGCCTCGCCGCCATCGGCCTCGACAGGCTCGGAGATCGCCGGGTCGTCATGGGTGGTGGACATGGCCTCGGCCCGCGGCGTGCCGCCCGGCTCGTCGCCATCCTCGCCATCCTCGCCGTTCTGGCCGTCCTCGCCGTTCTCGTCCGCGTGCTGCTCCTCGGCGTGCTGGCCTTCCTCGTGCGCATAGTCGTCGGACGCTTCGTATCCTTCCTGCGCCTCGTCTTCGGAGTCCTCAGGCGAGGCGGCCTGGGCCTCCTCGCTGCCGCCCTCGGCCGCCGCATCCCGGCGCCGTCCCCGGCCGCGATCCCGGTCACGGTCACGCCCGCGGCGCTCGCGGCGGTGGCCGTTGCCCTCGTCCTCGTCGTCCTCCTCGTTCTCGCGGGCGTGTTCTTCCTCCTCCGCCTGGAGGAGCGCCATGCGGTCGGCCAGCGGGATCTGGTAGTAGTCGGGGTGGATTTCCGCGAAGGCCAGGAAGCCGTGGCGGTTGCCGCCATACTCGACGAAGGCGGCCTGGAGCGAGGGCTCCACGCGCGTCACCTTGGCGAGATAGATGTTGCCCTTCAGCTGGCGGCGGGAGGCGCTTTCGAAATCGAATTCCTCGATGCGGTTTCCCTTGAGCACGACCACGCGGGTCTCCTCGGGGTGGCTGGCATCGATGAGCATCTTGCTGCCCATGGGTAAATTCCTCTGCGCCAGCACGGCATGGCCGATCGGTTCTCCGCTCCGGACCGGAGAGGCCTCAGGGTTCTGTAGGTGCTGCAGCGCGAATGGGACATGCCGATGGGCCGAGGCGACGGAGACAGACCTGCCGCAGGGGCCGGCCTTGACCGAACCTCCCGAAGCGCTCTCGTCGTGGCGTGGGACATGCCCGAGATTGTCCTTTGTGTTCCGGTGCCCGGAACGGTTTCGTGAGCGGCGGGATCCCCCCGTGGGACCGCGCTCCATACCGCGTAAAGCGGGGCAGGCATGACGCCACCGGACCCCCAACTGTCCGCGAAATCCGACTCCCGGTCATTTCCACCGCGGATTCGCGGCCCTGACGCTCGGGTGACGAGGCGCTTTTATGAGGCGGGTCGCAAAATTGCAAGCATTCCTCGCAGGCGGCCCCTGCGGCAGGGTCGATCTGCCCCGCGGAAACCATTGATTAACCGTGCCGGCCCTAGCTTGCCGAGCTGATTTCAGCCACCCCAGCCCGGACCCCGATGCCCGCCACGAGAGCCCCGCAACGCCGCCCGTTGAGCGCCCGCCTGCTGGCCGCGCTGGGGCTTGCCCTCTTGCTGCTGGTGGTGGGCCGTCCTGCCGGGCCGGCGGCCGCCGCCGATCTTGCCATCGCCACGGCCGCACGGGTGGCAGGTGACGAGGTCCGCACCCGCTTCGTGGCCGACCTTTCCGCCCCCGTGGGCTTCACCGCCTATGCGCTGGCCGATCCCTACCGGGTGGTGACCGACCTGCCGCAGGTGGCCTTCGACCTTCCGCTCGATGCCGGGCAGAGTGCCCTGGGCCTCGTCAAGGGCTTCCGTTACGGCCCCATGGGCGAGGGCCGCTCGCGCATCGTGCTTGATACCGCGGGCCCGGTGCTGATCGAAAAGTCCTTCGTGCGCGAGCCCGAAGCCGGGCAGCCCGCCCGCATCGTGGTCGATCTCGTCGCCACGGGGGAGAAGGAATTCGCCGCGCAGCTGGCGGCCGATGCCCCCGCCGCATCCGCTGCCATCGCGGCGGCGGAGGAGGAGGTCACGCCGGTGCCGCTGCCCCGGCCCAGGCCCGGCAGCTCCGCCGAGGTCCAGCCGGCACCTGAGCCGAAGGCGCAGCGGACGAGGCCCGACGGCCGCCGTCTGGTGGTGATCGACCCCGGCCATGGCGGCATCGATCCCGGCGCCATCGGGGCGCGCAAGACGCGCGAGAAGGACGTGGTGCTGGCCTATGGCCTTGTTCTGCGCAAGATCCTCGAGGCGACCGGCAATATCGACGTCGTGATGACCCGCGAGGACGACCGCTTCCTGACGCTGCGCGAGCGCGTGCGCATCGCGCGTGACAACGAGGCCGACCTGTTCATCGCCATCCACGCCGACACGGTGCGCGGGCCCGAGGCCCGCGGCGCCACGATCTACACGCTGTCCGAGAAGGCCTCCGACGCCGAGGCCGAAGCGCTCGCCCACAAGGAGAACCGCGCCGACATCATCGCCGGTGTCCACCTCGAGGACGAGAGCGAGGAGGTCACCGACATCCTGATCGACCTGGCGCTGCGCGAATCGAAGACCCATGCCCTTGTCTTCGCAAAGAAGGCGGTGGCGGAAATGAAGCCCGTGACCCCCTTCACCGGCAAGCCGATCCGCTCGGCCGGCTTCATGGTGCTGAAGGCACCCGACGTGCCCTCCGTGCTGGTCGAACTCGGCTACCTGTCGAGCCGCCATGACGAGCAGCAGCTCATCGACCCCGCCTGGCGCGAGCGCGTGGCGCGCGCCATGGGCCGCGCCATCGAGAAATACTTCTCCCGCCAGCTCGCTGCCACCAGCCCCTAACCCGCAAGCCACCCATGCTTCTTTGATCATTCCTCGCCCCCACGCATGTGGGGGAGAGGGCAGGGTGAGGGGGTGGTGCTGCTTGCTCTCTGCTTGAAGACCTGACTCGCGGATGGACCCCCTCACCCCTCCCTCTCCCCCACATGCGTGGGGGAGAGGGGGAAGAAGGGGCACCCGTTTCGCGCACTACCCGCCACCTCCGGGCCACAATCTGCCCCTAGCGAATTCACTTAGCAGGGCTGTCCGGCTGTGTTATCCGGCAGCGATAGATGGTGATCGAATAAAGAATGCTCCGGTTTCTGGGCTGGCTTTTCGCGGTTGGTTTCCTCGTGTTCCTGGCGGGCGCGGGGGCTGCGACCTATGTGATCTGGGACGCCTCGAAGGACTTGCCGGACTATAAGCAGCTCGCCAATTACGAGCCGCCGGTGATGACCCGCATCCACGCCGCCGATGGCTCGCTGCTCGCGGAATATGCCCAGGAGCGCCGCCTCTTCGTGCCGGTGAGCCAGATGCCGAAGCGCCTGATTGAGGCCTTCATCTCGGCCGAGGACAAGACCTTCTTCACCCATTCGGGCCTCGATTGGCAGGGCATCGCCGCGGCGGCTTACCGTTACGCGCAGGTCAAGTTTACCGGCAAGGGCCAGATCGTTGGCGCCTCCACCATCACCCAGCAGG
>JADCDC010000335.1 GCA_020252385.1 Aestuariivirga sp. | reverse complement strand
CCGCCGCGGCCGCTTTCGATGGCGCGCTGGTCGCGGCAGGCGGCAGCGTGTTCGCCACCAACACCATCTACGACAGCTTCGCCGTGGTCGATGCCGGCGTTCCCGATGTGCCGGTGGTGCTTCAGAATCGCCAGGTCGCAAGAACGGCCCGAAATGGCAAGGTGGTGGTGCCGGGTCTGCGCTCCCTCGCCAGGAGCACAATCTCGATCGATGTCACAGACCTGCCGGTTGACGTCACCGTAGCGTCAACTGAAGAAACGGTCGTGCCCGCGTGGCGCAGCGGTGTCGCGGTGAACTTCAATGGCGGGGTGAAGTCCGCGGCACTAGTTGTCCTGCGCGATGCATCAGGCAACTACGTGACGCCCGGCTCGGTGGCGAAGCTCAATGGCGGCGATGCCGAAATCTTCGTGGGCTATGACGGCCAGCTCTGGCTCGAGGGCCTCGAGGCCAGCAACACCCTCACCGTCGAGAGCGGGAACGGCGTCTGCACCGCGAGCTTCGCCTATGCGTCCGCCCCCGGAAACCAGGTCATCATCGATCCCGTGGAGTGCAAATGACGAAGTCGACGCTCCGTTCCGCCATGGCCGCCTGCCTCGCGCTGGCGCTGACTCCCGCTGCCCCCGCCGCGGCGGCACTCTCCTGCACGGCCTCCGTCAGCGGTGTTGCCTTCGGCAGCATCACGGTGCGCGACGGGAGCAACGACCAGACCACCGGTACTGTGGAGTATTCCTGCTCGGGGGGAACACCCAACGCGGCCATAGCCGTATGCCTTACCTTGGGCGCAGGCACCGGCGGAGCGGAGGGTGGCAATTCGCCCCGCTACATGCGGCGCGGCGACAACACTCCGCTCAGCTACGAGCTCAGGAGCGTCAGTCAGAGCGGCAGAACATGGGACACCGTGGTGACCGGCACGACCCTCGATGGCAACGGCGCGGCCAATTTCCAGGACACGATCTTCGCCGTGGTGACGTCCACGGGTTCGGACGTCAAGGGCGGCAGCTATTCCTCCACCTTCACCGGTGGCGATGCCACCTTCAGATATGGCGAGGTCAGCGGGCAAGACGACTGCACCTTGAGCGGCACAAGCCCCACCTTCAACGTTACAGCCACCGTTGCACCTGCCTGCACAATCGACGTGGCGCCGCTGTCGTTCGGCTCCATGGAGAGCCTTGCCGAGGCCGTGGATGCCCAGACCACGATCACGGCGAACTGCACAAACGCTACCTCCTATTCGATATCGCTTGGTCTTGGAAACGGAAACGGGGTAACCGGCCCCGCCGCGCGCAAGATGACAAAAGGCGGCGATACAATCACCTATGGCCTCTACCAGAATCCAGACCGCACCACGGTCTGGGGTGATCAGGTCTCGAATGACTTTGATGGCGCCGGAACCGGCTCCTTCCAGTCAATCTCTGTTTACGGGCGCATACCAAGTCAGAATACCCCCCCGACTGGAACCTACACGGACACCGTGGTGGTCACGATTACCTACTGATCTTGATCCTCGGCCGATCGGATTCCGAGCTCTTGTCTCTCTGACTACCCCCTCAACAACGCAATGCTGAACGGTATGCTGTGCCGAAAGCTCATGAGACTGACCATAAGCGCCAGCAGGTGAACACGGTCTGCAGTCACGTGGCCATCTCGATCCGGAGGTCGTCTCAGTTCCTTGCAGTTCGGGCCGTCCTCTTCGACGTCGAATGACCACGTTCGGCTCAAGGTGCACGTTCAAGCGTCAGGTAGACTTCAATTTGAAGACGAATGTGCTGAGACATCGTATTGAATGCGCGCCTTGAAACAGGGGTCAGCAGCAGGATTTTCGAGCGACGATCGTCCTTGTCGACTTTATAGCAGATAAATCCTGCGTTTTCGAGATTGGTCAGCAGACGGTAGATCGTTGGCGGAGTTCCGAGATGAGACAGCTTCAAGATATCGGACGGGCGCATGATCCGCCGCTCGGAATCGGCCTCCGCAATTGCGGTCAGTATTGCCTTGGACCTCAAATCAAGTTCACTCAATCCAAACTTGGACTCGATGGTGGATACCACACGATTGACTTGAAAGATCAACTTGTTCGTTCGCAGATTGCTGGACTTCATTGGTCCTCTATCTTTCCCCACACCGCGGGTCTCCTCGAACTGACTTCGCCCCAGTCATCCAATCTCGATCGACAGCAGGCGCGAGAGTTCCGGCGCGCTCGGCGCGGTGGCGCCAGGCTTTCGCACGCCCGGCAGAACCGCGACGTCGAACATCTCTGTGACGCCGTCATTGAAGCGCAGCCACTCTACGATGTCGCCGGTCCGGAGGTCGATGATCTGGAGCCCACACCACGGGTCCACATCACGCTTCGCCAGTTCCGTGTCGAGCGCCAATCCCGCGAAGGAGCCGTCGCGCGGCAGCGAGAGGCCGACGATGGCGAAGTGACGGTGGAAGGCCAGCCCGCGCAGGAAACCGGGGCAGAACACCACCCGCTCGAATGCGCCGCTCCCTGCATCGACAGTACCGAGATAGCCGGAGCCGGAGTCCAGCACCCACAGCTTGCCATCGTGCCAGCGCGGCGAGTGCGGCATCGAGAGCTTGGCGGTAACGGTCTCGCCCGAGGCCACATCGATGACTGAGCCGCCCTCGGCGCGGCGCGCTCGCCAGCCGTTCACCGCGTCGGAGCGACTCGTCGCGGTGACGAAGGCGGGCTTGCCTTCGCGCATGGCGAGGCCGTTGAGATGGCAGCGGTCTTCGGCGGCGAGCCGCGAGATGAAGGGGGGCCGCCACAGCGGCCTGAAGGAATGCCGCTCAGACAGCATCGCGAGGCAGGAGAACAGCGTGTTCACGAACACGATCCGCCCATCGCCGTCGATGGCGATGTCGTGGATGTCGAGAT
>JADCDC010000334.1 GCA_020252385.1 Aestuariivirga sp. | reverse complement strand
TGTGCGCCGGGACGAGGACCGGGCGCGACGGCAACACCGCCGTGGCGCTGCCGGCGGAGGAGCTGCTGGCGCTGATGCGCCAGTATGGCCGGATGTGATGGACAACCTCTCCGCCATTCCCGGGCTTGAGGCGGAGGCTCGCGCCCTGATCGCCACGGCGGGGCGGAGCGTCAGCATTGCGGGCGGGCAGGGCGTGTTCCACCCAGGTTCACCCTGCACGGCCTTCCTGGTGGTGACGGCCGGCTCGGTGAAGGTCTCGACGGTGACGGACAGCGGGCGCGAGCTGCTGCTCTACCGGGTGGGGCCGGGGCAGACCTGCGTTCTGACCACCGCCGCCCTTCTGGCGCAGGGCGACTACGACGCCGAAGGGATCGCGGAGGCCGACACGGCGGCGCTGGCCATCCCGCGCGCCGCCTTCGAGGACCTGCTGGCGCGCTCCCCCGCCTTCCGCCGCTTCGTGTTCTCCTCCTACGGCGAGCGGCTGCGTGACCTGATCGGCCTGGTGCAGGAGGTGTCGCAGCGCCATGTGGACCGCCGGCTGGCGCGCTTTCTCGTGGAGCGTGCGGAAGCCCCGGTCACCATGACGCACCAGGAAATCGCCGCCGAACTCGGCACGGCACGGGAAGTGGTGAGCCGGCTCCTGAAGCAATTCGCCGGCGAAGGCCTTGTTGTGCTCGAGCGGCGGCACATCGTGGTGTCCGAGCCTGCGCGGCTGTCGCGCCTCGCTCAGGGACTGTGAGCAAGTCACAGACGCAGCGCGCCGGATGGTGCATGATCACCCCATTGCAACACGAGGGAGTCTCGCAATGACCACCAATGTCGGCACCATCGACCGCGTCATCCGCATCGTCATCGGCCTCGGCCTGCTCTGGTATGCGCTGCTGGCGCCGGCCACGGGCTACAACTGGGTCGGCTGGATCGGCGTGATCCCCATCCTCACAGCACTCGTCGGCAACTGCCCGCTCTATTCGATCCTGGGCGTCAGCACCTGCCCGGCGAAACGGGCCTAGAGCGCGTTCTTGCTTGAGCATGATCTTGTCGCAAAAGTGGTTTCCACTTTTGCGGATCATGCTCTAGCCATCTGCCATGCCGGGCGCGGCTTCCCCGCCGCGCCGGGTAAGGACATGGACGGCCAGCATGCCGGCCATCATCGCCAGCACGAACAGCACCGAGGGCCACAGGCCGAAGACCAGCGAGGCCACGGCGGGGCCGGGGCAGAAGCCGGTCAGCCCCCAGCCAATGCCGAAGAGCAAGGCCCCGACGATGAGCCGTGCGTCGATGGGCTGTGTCGGCGGCAGGGCGAAACTTTCTGCATAGAGGGGCCTCGCCCCCGAGAGCACGAACCGATAGCCGATGAAGGTGACGGCGAGCCCCGCCGCCATCACTACGAGCAAGGTGGGGTCCCAGGCGCCGAAGAGATCGAGGAAGTTCTGGACCTTCATCGGATTGAGCATGCCCGAGAGCGCGAGGCCCGCGCCGAACAGGAGGCCCGCGAGGAGGGCGACTAATCGCTGCATCTCAGGCCCCCGCCACGTGGCGCAGCACATAGACCGTGACGATTGCCACCACCATGAAGGTGATGGTCGCCGTGATGCTGCGCGCCGAAAGCCGGGCCAGCCCGCAGATGCCGTGGCCCGAGGTGCAGCCAGCACCCAGCGCCGTGCCCGCCCCGACGAGGAGGCCGCCCAGCACCGTGGTCACGGGATTGCCGGGAAACGCGATCGAGGCGGGATCGAAGCCGCCAAGCAGCATGGCGAGGAGAGGCCCCAGGAGAAGCCCCAGCAGGAACAGCGCCTGCCAACTCAGCGCAACACCCGCCTGTCCGGTGATGAGCGCGCGGAAGATTCCCGAAACCCCGGCAATGCGGCCGAGACCGCCCAAGAGAATCACGGCCGAAAGGCCAATGAGGAGGCCGCCGGCGGCCCCCGCGAGAGGTGTGAAGTCCGTCATCCGTGTCGCATTCCTTCAGGATACCGGCACAACATAGCGACGGACCCATCGATTTGCGATGATGACAAATGGAAAGGCCCGGGGTGTCGCCCGGGCCTTGTTGCGATCAGGGGTTGGACTCGTCTCCGGGCCTCTCCTCGTCGTCGTTCATTCCCTGGCCCCGGCGGTGGCCCATGCCCTCGCCCTTGCCGCGCCGGCCGCGGTCGTCCTGGCTCAGGGCGCCATCGCCATTGCGGTCGCGCCTCGTGACCATGCCCGCCATCGGCGTCTGATATTCATCGAGCGTCACCTGACCGTTGCCGTCGACATCGAAGAACTGGAATTCGCGCACGATCATCTCGCCCCTGGCCTTCAGCCACAGCGCGCGGAACTCGTCGAGGGAGAGCGAGGTGTTCTTGTCGGCATCGAACTCGCCATGCCACTGCGTGCGGTTCTGGTCGATCTCGGCCTGGGTGATCTTGCCGTCCTTGTTGACGTCATAACGCTCCATCATCTCCTGGCCCATCATGCCGCCGCCCATGCCGCCGCCGTGACCCCAGCCGCCGCCATGCCCGCCGCCGCGGTCGGCACTGGCGAGGCCCGCGAGCCCGCCCACCGCCAGAAGCGCCACGGCGCCCAGAACGAGAAACTTCGTCATCTTCTGCATCATCGATACTCCTTGAATGTATTCGATGCAGGTAAGACGGGCGGGCGCGGAGAATCCGTCGCCCGAGAATGTGAACATCGCGTAACTAGCGCACGAGTTCCCGCATCGCGCGGTCGATGCCGTCGAGCGTCAGGGGGAACATCCTT
>JADCDC010000333.1 GCA_020252385.1 Aestuariivirga sp. | reverse complement strand
GTAGGCGCTGGCGTCCTGAATGTCGTGGCGCGTCACCTTCTTCAGGAACAGGCTGCGCGCCTCGCGCTGCACGAGGACGCCGCGATAGCGCAGCTTTGCGAGCGACTTCTCCTCCAACTGCTGGCTCAACGGCATGAGCCCGTCGATCACCTTTTCCATCTCGGAGGGAAAGCCGGGCCGGGACATTTCCGCCAGCACCAAGTCCAGCGTCGGGTTGTCGGTGGGCCGGGGATCGATCACCCAGGCGCGGTCGACGTCGCTGTCGATCCGGTCCCACAGCGCCAGTTCCATGACCGCCGCCCCGATCAGTCCCACATGGAGATATTGCGAGTTGATCCGGCGGAAATCGCCCGTCTTCGGGTCAAGCGCCAGCAGCATGAAATCTTCGGCAATTGTCAGCATACAGTCACCCTTGAATTGAAAAGGATTGTACCCCGGTCTGACCCGAAAAGTACAGGCTTGGGAGCCGTCAGAGGGTCAGCGCTTCAGGAAGGCGGCGAAAGCCTCGCCATGATCCTTGTGCCAGCGCGACAGCGGCGGACGGTTCTCCACGATGTCGCCGGCCGCCCATAGGATGCGCTTCTCGTCGAGCGCCCGTGTGACCTCATTGTCGGGGCAGAGGATGTAGAAGTCGCCGTTGGCGAGGCTCCCGAGCATGAAGTCCACCGTCTGCTCGGGCGTCCAGGCGCCCGCCGGCTTCTCCGTCCGGCCCTTGGCAGTGAGGCCGGTGAAGACGAAGCCCGGAATGAGGAGATGCGCGGTGATGCGGCAACCCTCGGTGTTGCGCAACTCATGCGCGAGGGCTTCCGTCACCACTTTCACCCCCGCCTTCGAGACATTGTAGGCCGGATCGCCCGGCGGGGTGGTGATGCCCTGCTTCGAGCCGGTGTTGATGACGAGGCCCGGCCGGCCGCGCTTCACCATGTTCGGCACGAAGGCCTGGATGCCGTTGATGACGCCCCACAGGTTGACGGCCATGACCCGCTCCCATGCCGCGCGCGGACCATACATGGCGCTGCCCGGCTGGATGCCGGCATTGTTCATCAGAATATCGACCCCGCCCCAGCGCGCCGCAACCGCATCGGCGAGTGCAGTCACGGCGTCGACGCTGCTGACGTCGGTCTCGGTACTCATGACCTGCGAGGCGCCCTGGGGAGCGGCGGCGGCGAGGCCCTGCGCCGCAGCGGCAAGCCGCTCCGCGCCCACATCGGCGATGCAGACGCGCAGGCCCGATTTCACGAAGGACATCGCGGCGGCAAGCCCGATCCCCGCAGCACCGCCGGTGACGACTGCGACGTTTCCGTCCTGAATGGCGGGATGGCTCATGATCATTCACTCCTTCTGAGAAGGAGCCGATGTTCCGGAGCATGAGGCGGAAGTCAAGGGAGGGAGAGCTTCGAAGACGGACTACGCCCGTTTCTTGCGTTCGGCCACGCTGGTGAGCGCAAGGCGGGTGGTCTTCACGTCCAACTTGCCGGTCTTGGGGTCCCGGGTGGCCTTGATCGCGTCTGCCGCCTGTTTCATGACTTCTTCGCCCAGCTGATTGAGGCTCTTGCCCTGCAGTTCCGCCATCTGTGCGAAGGAGGCATGAATCTCGGGCGCGACCCTGAACATCACCGCGCCGGAATAGCTGCGCTCGGGCTGCTTGCCCACAGCGGCACAGGTCGCGACATAGTCATCGACCGCCTCCTCGAAGGCCGCCTTCAGTTCATCGACGGACGTACCATGAAAACCCACGACATCGTTGATCCCGACGATGTGGCCGATGAAGCACTTGTCATCGCCGTCGTAATCGATCCGCGCCTTGTATCCCTTGTACTCCATCACGTTCTTCATGGCTTGACTCCAATCTTCTCCAGGTACTGGCGGGCGTCTTCCACCTGATACTTCTTCGCGTCCTTTTCCGGATGCGGTCTGTGGAACGTGGCGACCACGCCATTCTTGACGAACCTGACGCGCGAGCCGTCACCTTCGATCACCCTGTAGCCGCACGCCACCAAGAGGGATTCGATGTCTTTCCAGGCGACGATGCGGGTAGGCCTTGCGAACACCGCCTCCAGGGTCTTCCTCTGCCTACCATTCATGCTAGCAATATGTGCTAGCATTGAGGCAGCGTCAAGATACTATGGCGGCCTCGATCGCGGCGATGTCGATCTTGCCCATGTTCATCATGGCTTCGAAGGCGCGGCGCGCGTCCTTGCCCCCTGCCGCAAGCGCCTCGATCAGCACGCGCGGCGTGATCTGCCAGGAGATACCCCAGCGGTCCTTGCACCAGCCGCAGGCGCTCTCCTGGCCGCCGTTCCCGACGATGGCGTTCCAGTAGCGGTCGGTCTCGGCCTGGTCCTCCGTCACGATCTGGATCGAGAACGCCTCGCTGTGGGTGAAGGCGGGGCCGCCATTGAGGCCGAGGCAGGGGATGCCGGCCACCGTGAACTCCACGGTCAGCACATCTCCCTGCCTCCCCGAGGGATAGTCAGCCGGCGCGCGATGGACGGCCTCGACCCGGCTGTCGGGAAACACACCAGCATAGAAACGCGCCGCCTCTTCGGCGGCCTTGTCATACCAGATGCAGACCCTGTTCCTTGTCATTCGCTGGCTCCTCGCGCGCAAGGTTCCGGTAGAACGGTGGTTGAGGCGATCAGTTCCGCTTCTTCATTCAAGCCTGTCGCGGTGCTCGAGAACCAGGATGCTGCGCTGCCGGCCCGCGACGTGATATTCCGCCTCGATCCTGCGCGCGAAGGAGGGCACGGACAAATACTCCTGGTCTGCAGTCATCACGATAAACGACGGGCGGCGATCAAGAATGTCGTTCAGCACCCTCTCCGTCGTGTAGTCCTCGCCAAGCAGCGGCTTCACGATCTGGATGTCCCTGAAGACATTCGAGGGAAATGCGGCGATCGGCAACGGCGGGTCCTTGTCGAGGAGCCAGTAGAGCAGGATGTTGTGGGTGACATACAGAGTGTCGCCCTCCTTGAGGCGCGGTTGCAGGAATCTCGCAATGGAAAAGGTCTGCCCCATGAACAGGGATTTGCCTTCAAGATAGCGGTCCGCGATCACCTGGTAGGGTTGCTTCAGGCCCCATGCGGTCAAGGCCAGCACGAGCACGAAGGCCGGTGCGGCCCGCCAGCCGGAACCGAGGCCGATCCTCCACAACAGATAGCCCGCTGCAATGGCGAAGAATGGCATGATCTGAATGAGGTAATGGCCCCAGGGATGGCGGTTGGCGATCGTCGCGATGATCAGGACGACGGCGCCGATCACGATCACCCATTTGGTGCGCGTCTCTCTCTTCAAGCGAAGCTCCGCGGCAATGAGGAGCAAGCCAATCAGGCCTGCAATCCAGAAGATCAGCGACAGGAG
>JADCDC010000332.1 GCA_020252385.1 Aestuariivirga sp. | reverse complement strand
TTCGGCACGTCGGCGAGGTGGCTTGCGAGCGGGAAGCACATGTTGATCTCGGCCCCGATGCCTTCGACCAGGCGGCGGATCTCTGCGAGGTCCGACCAGGTGTTGAAGGTGCCGTAGATGGGGCCGCTGATGTTGACGCGCGGCTTCTCGCCTTCCTTGCGGGGCTTGGCGGTCGGAACCTGCTTCTTCTTGACGCCGAATTCCGTCCACAGCCAGTACATGGCGCGGTCAGCGGATTGCCACTGGTCCTCGTCGATGGTGCGGGGCAGGAAGCGCTGGATGCCTGTTCCTTGCGGTGTGACACCGCCGCCGATCATCTCCGCGATCGAGCCGGTGACGACGACGCTGGGCATGGACGGATCGAGCACCTTGTGGGCGCGGCGCATGGCGCCTTCCGTGCCGTGCTGGCCCAGTTCCTCTTCCGAAAGGCCGGTGACGACGATGGGAAGTTCATGCGGCGGCAGCGCATCCGTGTAGTGCAGCACGGAGGTGACGGGCAGGTTCTCGCAGCCCACCGGGCCGTCGATGATCACCTGCAGGCCCTTGATGGCGGTGAAGACGTAGACGGAGCCCCAGTAGCCGCCGGCGCGGTCATGATCGAGGACTAGCATGGGCACACCTCGCGGGTGGAAAGGGCCCTCATCCGGCCTTTGGCCACCTTCTCCCATTGCTGCGCAACGGGAGAAGGGGAAGCTGCAAGAGCGTCAGTCCCTTCTCCCGTCCGAAGGATGGGAGAAGGTGCCCGAAGGGCGGATGAGGGCTCTGTCCGCGTGACGAACATCATGTTCCGATGGCCTCCTCGGCCTTGGCCTTGGCGGCGAGCATGCCGGCGTATTTCTTGCGGAACTCCGGGCGGTCCTGCGGGACGTCTTCCCAGATGCCGGCGGCGTGGCCGGTGCCCACACCCTCGAAGAAATCCTTCATGACGTCGAAGCGGTGCTTGTTGCCCATGGCGGCGTTGATGACCTGGGCGAGCGAGCCTGCACCGGCGGGGCCCATGAGGGGGCGCGCCGAGATGAGGTTGGTGAAGTAGAGCGAGGGGATCGACAGCTCCTTGGCCTTCTGCACCACCGGCGTGGTGCCGATGGCGAGGTCGGGCTTGGCATCCATCATCGCGGCGATGTCGTTCTCGAGTGAGGCGCGGAACTGCACGGTGACGCCGCGTGCCTCGAGCCACTCACGGTCTGCATCCGACCAGCGGGTGCGGGGGGCGGCCGAGCCCACGTAGGGAACTTCAGCGCCGCTTTCGATCAGCAGGCGGGCGACCAGAAGCTCCGAGCCTTCATAGCCCGAAACCGTGATTCGGCCCTTGATGGGCTTTGCCGCAAGCGCGCCCTTGATGGCGGGGAGAATGGCATTCTGCGCGGCGGCGATCTTGTCGGCACTGATGTTGGCCGCCTGTCCGATGGCGGCGAGCCAGGCGGCGGTGCCGTCATGTCCGACGGGGGCGGAGCCGACGACCGGGCGTCCGGCGGATTCGAACTCGCGGATGGACGCCGTGTAGAAGGGGTGGATGGCGGCAACCGCCGCGCAATCGAAGGCCGAGAACAACTCGCGCCATTCGCGCGTGGGAACGACGGGGCCGGCGGCCAGGCCCATCGGCTCCAGCATGCGGCCGATGCCAACGGGATCGGCGGGGAACATTTCGCCCAGCAGCGTGATTGTCGGAAGCGCGCTGCGCTGGGTGCGGGGTGCCGCGACGGGGCCCTGACGAATTTCGTTCGCTGCATATTTCAGCATGGCGCCCGAGAGCACGTCCTTGGCTTCCGCATGGGTTGGAACGCCGAAGCCCGGCACATCGATGCCGATGATGCGCACGCCGTTGATCTCCTTCGGCAGGAGCTGCAGCGGAACGCCCGACGCTGTGGGCACACAGAGATTGGTGATGACGATGGCGTCATAGTCCTTCGGATCGGCCAGCTTGAACACCGCCTCGCGGATGTCCTCGAAGAGCTTGCCCGTCACCAGCGTTTCGGAATTGAAGGGCACATAGCCCACCGTGCGGCGCGCGCCATAGAAGTGGGAGGTGAAGGTGAGGCCATAGACGCAGCAGGCGGAACCCGAAAGGATCGTCGCGGTGCGGCGCATGCGCAAGCCCACACGCAGCGAGCCGAAGGCGGGGCACATGCTTTGCGGCTGGTCATGCGGGCCAACCGGATAGTCCTTGGCATATTGCTCGAGCGTCTCGCTCTTGCCCGCGGCGTGCGCGGCCTTGGTCAGTTCATCCTTGCCCGCATGGCAGGACATGCCGGACGCGTCCGCCTTCGGCGCTTCTGCCGCGGGCTGAATGGTCTTGGGTCCGTTCCTGTCGATGAGGGTGGTTGCCATGTCCGTTACACCGTGTCGTAGACGACTTCGAGGGACGGCCTGGTGACGATGGTGCCGCCGCACATGTCCTCGAAGGAGGCGGGCTCCAGCACAACACCACGGCCAACCGCATCGCCCTTGAACAGGCCGAGGAGGCCGTCCTGGTCGAGCGGAGTCGGGCGCTGCGGCGGGGCTTCCGCAACGTTGGTGGCGAGGTTCTCGAACACCGAGGCCCATTCACCGCCGGGGCGGCCGATGATTTCGTAGTTCGCACTCTTGCGGCGGATGTCCTCATTCGCCGGAATGGCGGAGAGCACGGGGATGCCCACCTTCTCGGCAAAGGCCGCAGCCTCGCCCGTGCCGTCATCCTTGTTGATGACGATGCCGGCCACACCGACATTGCCGCCGAGCTTGCGGAAATATTCGACCGCCGAGCAGACATTGTTCGCCACATAGAGCGACTGGAGATCGTTCGAGCCGACGATGATGACCTTCTGGCACATGTCCCGCGCGATCGGCAGGCCGAAGCCGCCGCAGACCACGTCGCCAAGGAAGTCGAGCAGCACATAGTCGAAGCCCCACTCGTGGAAGCCCAGCTTCTCGAGGAGTTCGAAGCCATGGATGATGCCGCGTCCGCCGCAGCCGCGGCCCACTTCGGGACCGCCCAGCTCCATGGCGAAGACGCCGTCACGCTTGAAGCAGACGTCGCCGATCTTCACTTCCTCGCCCGCGAGCTTCTTCTTGGCCGAGGTCTCGATGATGGTGGGGCAGGCCTTGCCGCCGAAGAGGAGGGACGTCGTGTCGCTCTTCGGGTCACAGCCGATCAGCAGCACGCGCTTGCCTTGCTGCGCCATCATGTAGGAGAGGTTGGCGAGCGTGAAGCTCTTGCCGATGCCGCCCTTGCCATAGATGGCGATGATCTGCGTTTCCTTCTTGACGGGCCCGGTGTGCACGGGATCGAGCGGCTCGCTCGCCTCCTGGCGGAGCTTCGCGTCGCGGGAGAGCGTCAGGTCGATGCTGTTCATGCGTGGTCGCTCCAATCGAGGGCCATCTTGATGCAGGAAGGATCGGTGAATGCGGTGCGGTAGGCCTCAGGCGCGTCAGACACGGGCGCGCGATTGCTGATCAGGCCCTTGAGGCTCAAGCGGCCCGAGGCGACGAGATCCGTCACCGCTTCAAGGTCCGGCTTGGTGAATTCGGCGGCGATGCGCAGCCGCGCCTCACGCATGAAGGCGGGCGGGAAGGTGAGGGAGAGCGGCTCTTCATAGAAGCCCGCAAGCGTGATTTCACCGCGCTTGGCGAGATGCGCGATCAGCGTGTCGAGAAGCGCATTGGCGCCGCTGGCATCGAGGATGGTGTTGTAGTCGCGCCGCGTGTCCTGCGACGGGTCGATGACGCTGTAGCCTTCACCACCGGTGCGGCGGGCTTCT
>JADCDC010000331.1 GCA_020252385.1 Aestuariivirga sp. | reverse complement strand
TCATCCTCCAGGATTTCGCTGGCGCGGCTGATGCCGGGCGTGAGGTTGCCGGTTTCGCTGCCGACCTTCAGCATGCGGGCGAGGAGCGGCGGGAAGATGCCGGAGCGTTCCAGCGGTGCGATGAAGTCCTCGCCGCGCCGGAGTGCCGTCTCCATGGCCGCGGCCGTTTGGGTGACGCGGCGGTTGAGGCTGGTGGCGGCGATGAGCCTGAGGCTTGCGGGAAGCGTCATGCCCGCGGCGGTGAGCGCCCCGAGGAGGCGGCAGAACTGCGCCACCTCGGCCTTCATCAGGATGGTCCCGAGGATGGGAAGGCGGAGCGCCGCGTCACGCAGCAGCTGAGGCAGCCTGGTGCGCTGCCAGAGAAGCGTGAGCGCCAGTGCCGCAAGGCAGAGCCCGATGGCCAGTGCCCGGCCATGGGCGATGAGCCAGTCCGAGATGCCGATGACGAAGCGGGCCGTGTCCGGTACGGGGGCGCCGCTGCCCATGATCATGTCCTTGATGCCTGGAACGACGGACACCATGATGAATCCGACGACACCCACGGACAGCACGACGAGCAGAGCGGGATAGGTGAGGGCCGAGACGATCTTGCCGCGCGTCTTCTCCGCGCGCTCGCGCGCCAGCGCCACGCGGTCGAGCACGGCGGCGAGCGTTCCGGTCGCCTCGCCCACCTCCACCATGCTGAGGTAGAAGGGCGGGAAGACGCCGGCGGAGGAGAGCGCATCGCAGAAGCTTCGCCCCTTCCGGATGTCCGCCTAAAGGGCGGCCAGCACGGCGGAGAAGCGCTTCGAAAATCCGTCGCGGCCCAGGATGTCGAGCGCGCGGTTCAGCGTCGTGCCGGACTCGATGAGCCAGGCGAGCTGGCGGGTGAACACCGTGATCTCGTTCTCGGCAAGGCGGCCTGTGCCGAGACCCGGCAACGCGGTGGCGCCAGGGGCGTCCTGTTCCTTGACCTCGATCGGATGCAGGCCCTGCCCCGACAGGCGGCTCAGCACCAGCGAGCGGTCCTCGCCCTCGATGGTGCCCGACACCCGTTCGCCATTGTCCCTGATCGCCTGGTAGCGGAAGAGCGCCATCAATCCTCCGACGTGACCCGGCCCAGTTCCTCGACGGTGGTGAGACCGTCGCGGCACTTGGCAAATCCATCGGCCATCATGCTGGCCATGCCGGCGCGCCGCGCCGCCTGCGCGATCACCTCGGCCGAGACGCCCGGCTTGATCAGGCGGCGCATGGCATCATCGATGGACAGGAGTTCGAAGATGGCGGCGCGGCCGCTGTAGCCGCTGCCGCCGCAATAACTGCACCCCGCCGCACGCCACAGGGTGACCGGCGCCTCGCCGGCCAGCGCCCACTGGGGGAGCTGCGCGATGAGCTCCGGCGGCGCTTCGTAATGCGTGCGGCAATGGGTGCAGAGCCGGCGCACCAGGCGCTGCGCCACGACACAGCGCAAGGTCGAGGCGATGAGATAGGCCTGGACGCCGAGATCAAGCAGGCGGACGATCGCACCCGCGGCGGAATTGGTGTGAAGCGTCGTCAGCACCAGGTGCCCGGTCAGCGCGGCGTTGACGCCGATGCTCGCCGTTTCACCGTCGCGCATCTCGCCGATCATGATGATGTCCGGGTCGAAGCGCAGGAGCGAGCGCAGTGTGCGCGCGAAGCTGAGCCCGATCTCCGGATGCACCTGAATCTGGTTGACCCCCGCGACCTGGTATTCGACCGGGTCCTCGATGGTGACCACCTTGCGGCTCGGATCGTTGAGCTGCCCCAGTGCGGCGGCGAGCGTCGTGGTCTTGCCGCTTCCGGTGGGGCCCGTCACCACGATCATGCCATGGGCATGCGAGATCTCGCGCCTCAGCCGCGCGAGGTCCGCCTCGGCGAGGCCGAGACGGCTGAGTTCGGGGGCCTGAGTCGTGGCGCTCAGGAAGCGGATAGCGATGCTCTCGCCATGGATCGTCGGCATGGTGGCGACGCGGATGTCGTAATCCCGGTCGGCGATCCTCAGCCGGGCCCGGCCGTCCTGCGGCAAGCGCTTCTCGGCGATGTTGAGATTGGTGAGGATCTTGAGGCGCGAGACCGCCGCCCGCCCGATGGCCACGGGGAGCCGCTCGACCTCGGCGAGGAGCCCGTCCACCCTGCGCCGCACGCCAACGCTGCCGCGGGCCGGCTCGATGTGAAGGTCGGTGGCGCGGGCCGAGGACGCCTCGCGGAACAGGCGGTTGAGAAGGTCGATCACCGGCGCGTCGAGGGCGAGGTCCTTCAGCGCATCGTCGTCTTCCGCAGCCGCTGCCGCGGAGGCGGGCCCCTCGTTCCTGCCGGGGCCCTGCTCCAGCCGTTCGATGGCCGCGAGGATCTGGTCATGCGGAGCGATGCGGAGCGAGAGGTCCATGCCGGCGGCGAGCCTCAGCGCCGAAAGGGTGGCCTCATCCGTCGGGTCGCTCAGGATGACGGTGAGCGTTCCCTGGGCGGCAGCGGCCGGCAGGACGTGGCGCTCCTGCATGAAGCGGAGCGAGATCGCCTCGGGGAGGACGGCGCGGCCGGGCCAGTCGCTGGCCAGGAGATGGCCGAGCGACCGGCTCAGTTCGGCGGCAAGGACCTGCTGGTCGACCGCACCCTCGCGGATCAGCAGGCGCACATGCGTGCCCTGCCCCGCCGCGGCGAGCTTCCGGATGTGTTCGGCCTGCTCCGCGGAAATCAGCGCCCGTGCCGTGAGGTGGTCCAGAAGATTCGTCACGAACGCGGAGTCTAACCGCACGCGCCGCAGCGCACAATCAATAGCTGCGAAAATTTCAATCGGAAATGGTTAGGCGCGCATTGCCTGCGTCAGCGCACCCGAATTAGAAATCGATTGTGAGGAGAGAGAAGTCATCCGCGAGGGGGCCCGGACCATTGAGGCCGCGCACCCATTCCAGGACATCGGCCGGCCGCTCGCTCTGGCTCAGCCTCTCGACGAAACTGGCGAAGTCCAGCATCTCGCCCGCCTGGGTTTCGACTTCGTAGGTCCCGTCGCTCACGATGTGCAGACGGTCGCCCGGTTCGACCTGGCAGTGGGCCGTGCGGTAGACCATGTCCGGCATCATGCCGATGGCGAGCCCCGGCGTGGACAGGGTCAGGACATCGGCACCCCGCTTGCAGAGGATGGAAGCGGGATGGCCGGCACTGGCATAGCGGAGTTCCCCCGTGCCGCGCCGGAAGACGCCATA
>JADCDC010000330.1 GCA_020252385.1 Aestuariivirga sp. | reverse complement strand
GAGGCATGTCTTCGACGAAGGAGAGCAGCAGGATCTGGCGCTGCTCCTCGGGGATCGACTGGAGCGCCTTGGCGACCAGCCCGTCCTCCTGCTTGCGGCCCAGCAGTTCCTCGCCCTCCGGCGCCTCCGACGGTTCGTCGTAGTCGCCGAGCTCGGTGGTCGGCATGTGCACGTCCCGCCTGATCCTGTCGATGCGCAGGTTCCGGGCGATGGTGAACACCCAGGTGGTCACCGAGCCTTTCGATGGTTCATACAGCCCTGCCTTGGTCCACACCGCGATCATGGCTTCCTGAACAAGATCCTCCGCCAATTCGGCAGAGGCATTCTTGCGCATCATGAAGCTCTTGAGACGGGGCGCAAAATGGTCGAACAGCTGGGCAAAGGCCTGCCGGTCGTGATTCTGCGCCACCTTCTTGATCAAGGTGCGAAACTGGGCTTCGAGCCGCAGCTTGTCTTCATTCTTACGCTTGTCTGCCGAGTCCATGACGGCATACATAGCACTGTTTCCCCTGTTCTGGCAGGTTTACGCTCGCCTCTGTCAGACGGATCACCTGATCCGGCGCCGTTCACAGGGCGTAACGATTTCGACCTGGGGACAAACGCTTCGTGAAAATACGCCATATTGCCGTCGTCGGATCGGGCATCTCCGGCATGTCAGCCGCCTGGCTTCTATCGCAGAAACATCGGGTGACGCTGATCGAAGCCGACCGGCGCCCCGGGGGCCACTCCAACACCATCGATTGCGAGGTCGACGGGGTGGAAGTGGCGGTGGACACCGGGTTCATTGTCTACAATCCGCCAGCCTACCCCAATCTCACGGCCCTGTTCCGTCACCTCGACGTGCCGACGGCGCCCTCGAACATGGGCTTCTCCGTGTCGATGGGGAATGGCGCCTATGAATATGCGGGCTCGGGCCTGTCCCAGGTCATCGGCCAGGCCAGCAACCTGCTGAGCCCCGGCCACTGGCGGCTGATCCGCGACATCCCCCGCTTCTTCAAGACGACCCTCTCCAAGCTTCCCTCGCTGGGCGAGGACGTGACCATTGCCGAGTTCCTGAAGGCCGAAGGCTATTCCGACTTCTTCCTCGAACGTCACCTCCTGCCAATGGCCGGCGCCATCTGGTCGGCCGCACCCGGTGACATGCGCGACTATCCGGCCAAGGCCTTCCTCAAATTCTTCAACAATCACGGGCTCCTGAAGATCACCAACCGGCCGCTGTGGCGCACCGTCAAGGGCGGATCCCGGGAATATGTCGCGCGCCTCATGCGGAGCGGCCTGTTCGAAACCAGGCTCCGGACGCCGGTCGCGTCCATCAGGAGGACGCCCGCGGGCGTCATCATCCGCGCCGTGAACGGCGAGGAGCAGAGCTACGACGACGTGGTGATCGCCGCCCATGCCGACCAGGCGCTGGCCATGCTGAGCGATGCAACGGCGGAAGAGCGGCGGCTTCTCTCCTGCTTCCGCTATTCGCAGAACCGCGCCATCCTGCACCGCGACGAGCGGCTGATGCCAAAGCGGCGCAGGCTCTGGTCGAGTTGGAACTATCTCTCGGAACTGCCGCCGAAATCGGCTACGACGAGTGCCGTGACCTATTGGATGAACAAGCTTCAGCCGCTCGCCGTCGAGGCGCCGCTCTTCGTCAGCCTCAACCCGCTGGTGGAGCCCGAGTTCGACAAGGTGCTGGGCGCGTTCGACTATGCCCATCCGATCTTCGACCCAGCCGCCATGGCGGCCCAGAAGGAATTGTGGAAGATCCAGGGAGGCCGGCACACCTGGTTCTGCGGCGCCTATTGGGGATCGGGCTTCCATGAGGACGGCATCCAGGCGGGGCTTGCGGCGGCGGAGGCCATTGGCGGCGTGAGGCGCCCGTGGTCCGTGGCGGAGGAATCGGGCCGCATCCATCTGGGGCCCCGGCGCCCCGAGGCAGCCCCCTTCCGGGAAGCTGCGGAGTAGCATGCTGGAGACCTGCCTATACCGCGGCGAGGTCGTGCACCGGCGGCTCACACCGGTGCGCCACGAATTGCGCTACCGGGTGTTCAACCTGTTCGCTGACGTCGACCGTCTCGCCGAGACGGGTGCCGGCCTCAGACTGTTCAGCTACAACCGCTTCAACCTGTTCTCCATCATGGACCGCAACCACGGTCCGGGAGACGGAACGCCCATATCCGAGCATGCCTGGAGGCTGGTGCGCGGGGCCGATGGCGGCGGCGAGGTGAAGCGCGTCTTCATGTTCTGCTATCCGAGCGTCCTCGGCTACGTGTTCAACCCGCTCACCGTCTATTACGGTTTCGACGGCGAGGAGCGCCTGCGGCTGATGGTGTATGAGGTGAACAACACCTTCGGCGGGCGGCACTCCTATGTGGTGCCGGTCGGCGCTGAGTTCGCGCAGAAGGCGCCGAAGCACTTCTTCGTCTCCCCGTTCAATGCGGTGGAGGGCCACTATACCTTCCATTTCACCGCGCCGGCGGAGAAGATGGCGCTGGGCGTGGCCCTCTCCGTGGCCGGCCAGCCGGTGCTCAACGCCTATGTGAGCGGCACGCGGGTGGAGCTGTCGGACAGGGCGCTGCTGCGCTCCTTCCTGGGCATGCCGTTCCTCACGCTGAAGGTAATCGGCGCGATCCACTTGCAGGCCCTCAGGCTTTGGTGGAAAGGTCTGAGGCTCAAGCGGCGTCCGGAGGCGCCGAACCACACCGTTGATATCCTGCCCGAGGTAACGACCCAGCCATGACATCCGAAACGCTTCAAGCCAGGGAAGGCATACTGGGTCAGGTCATTGCCGGCATCGGGCGCAAGCTCATGCCGCGCGACGTCGTGGGCGGGATCACGCTGACGCTTCCGTCCGGCAAGATGCACCGGATCGGCTATGCGAGACCGGGTGCGCACTGCGACCTGCAGCTCAAGAATTTCCGCCCGGTCTGGAACGCCGTCCGCCGCGGCGCCATCGGCTTTGCCGAAAGCTTCATGGCGGGCGACATCGAGAGCAGCGACATCACGGCGGTGCTGCGCTTCTACCTGCAGAACCGCGAGCCCCTGAACAAGGCGGCGAAGCCCGTCTTCTACAAGAGCATCGGCGACCGGCTGTTCCACATGATGCGCGCCAACACCAAGGCGGGCGCGCGGCGCAACATCAGCGCACACTATGACCTTGGGAACGATTTCTACGCTCTGTGGCTCGACCCGACGATGAGCTATTCCTCGGCCTATTTCGGCACCGGGGCGCCGACGCTCGAGGCCGGCCAGATCGCGAAGTACGAACTTGTGCTGGAAGCCCTCGGTCTCCGGGGCAGTTCCGACATTCTCGAGATCGGCTGCGGCTGGGGCGGCTTTGCGGAGGTGGCGTCGGACCGTGGCCACCGCGTGACGGGCCTCACCATCTCGCGCGAGCAGCTCGAATTTGCGCGCCGGCGGCTGGGCGGGCGGGCGGAGATCCGCTTCCAGGACTACCGCGATACGCCCGAGCGCTTCGATGCCATCGCCTCGATCGAGATGATCGAAGCCGTGGGCGAAGCGAATTGGCCGACCTATTTCCGCGTGCTGCGTGACAGGCTGAAGCCCGGGGGTGCCGCCGCGGTGCAGGCGATCACCATCAGCGAGCGGCTCTATCCCGGCTACCGCGCCAAGGCCGACTTTATCCAGCGCTACATCTTCCCGGGCGGGATGCTGCCCACCAAGTCGATCCTTGCCGCCCAGGCCGCGGCCGCGGGATTGACCTTCGAGACCATTTCCACCTTCGGCGAGGACTATGCGCGCACCCTCGCCATGTGGCGGGACAAGTTCGAGGCGTCGTGGAGCGCGGTCGCCCGTCTCGGCTTCGACGAACACTTCCGCCGCCGCTGGCACTACTATCTCAGCTACTGCGAGGCAGGCTTCAGCGAGGCGTCGATCGACGTGGGCGTATACCGCTTCGTCCGCGCCAAGTGATCGGCTTCGGCCAAGCCCCCGTAGTGGGGGCATGCTCAAGCGCAACGACGCCGCACATTTCGACCTGCTGTCCTACTTCGAGGGCCGGACTCTCGCGTCCGGCGTGTTCGAGGGGCGTGGCGGACAGCTGAAGCGGCGCTTCACCGTCGACATGATGGGCCGCGCCGAAGGCAGTACGCTGATCCTCGAGGAGCATTTCCTGTTCGACAATGGCGAGCGCCAGGAGCGGACCTGGACGCTGACCCGCGGCGACGGGCAGAGCTTTACCGGAACCTGCGAGGATGCCGTGTCGGAGGCCCGCGGGCGCTTCGAACAGGGCCGGGCCTACCTCGACTCCGAGCTGCGGCTGAAGGTAGGTAACCGCTTGATCGGCATGCGTTTTGAGGACGTCTTCTACGACGCGGGCGAAGGCGCGGTCCTCAACCGCTCGACCGTCAGCAAGTGGGGTATCCGGGTGGGACAGGTGCTCATCCTGTTCCGCAAGGCCTGATCAGCGCTCGCCGTAGAGCATCTCGTAAAGCACCGGGCGGAGCGTGAGCATGAGGCTGTCCGCCATGGCCGCATGGCCCTCGGCTGACGGGTGAAGTGCACCGGTGGTCTCGGAAAACACCGCCGCAGATGCCTTTTCATTGATCCGGCCGGCGCGGTCGGTCACCTTCTGGTTGATCACCATGTAGGCGTCGTTGAAGGTGCGCACCCAGCGCTGGCGGAGCGCATAGGGGTAATTCTGGGTCGCCGGATTGTAGGGCCGCCAGCTGGCCTCCGCCGATGTGAACTGCGACTGACAGGTCTGGGTGTCGCGCTCGGCGGAACCGAAGCAGGGCATCATGAGCTGCTCGGCCGGGTCCTCGCTTCGCCTGACGTTGCGCGCACAGAAGCCGTGGCCCTCGAACATGCGGTCGGCATAGACCCGGCCGGCGAAGGTCCAGCCGTGGTCGCCGGCGAGATTGCGCATCTGCCGGTGGAGGAGCGCGAACTGCTCGCGCACCGCCGCGAGGCGTTCCGGCCGCGCGGTGAGCCACGAGGAGAACATGTCCAGTGACTGGTTGGCGGCGTAGCGGTCTTCGCCATCGCCCTCGCGCGGGGCCGCTTCGCAGATCTCGCCCACCTCGTTGGTGACGAGATCGGGATAGGCGGTCAGCACGATGCGCGAGGGATCGAACACGCCGTCGGCGGCGGAGGTGACGGGCACCGTCGCCTCAAGGGCGGCGGCGAGGCGGGCGTAGGAATCGGGCAGGATGTCACGCATGCGCCTGCCGAATTCCTCGGCACTCACCGTGGCGCCGAAGAAGTCGGCAATGCTGGCGGAGGCCGTGTCGCGCAGCGATGCCCAGGCCACGATGTTGGAAAAGCCGATGTCGTTGCCGCCGACCGACAGGAACAGGAAGTCGAGCGGGCGGCGGAAGGCGTTGCCGGGGCAGTGGGGCAGGCCGCGCCGCATCTCCGGGCGCTCCCGGCAGAGTTCCAGAAGCAGGCGGTAGAGCTGGGAATCGCGTTCGCCGCCGCTCACCGTGCGGACGGTGGCGACATCGTTCCGGTCATTGCTGGCCACACGGTCCACATAGGTCTGGGGGCCCAAGATGCCCTCCATGATGGAGGCGCCGGAGCAGGACAGGTCAAGGAAGGTCACGGCGGTCTGCGGGTTCTCGATGGCGATCTGCAG
>JADCDC010000033.1 GCA_020252385.1 Aestuariivirga sp. | reverse complement strand
GGTCGGGAGATTGTACTTCTCGCGGTTGTTCTCGCGGATCGACACCCACTTGCAGGCCGCGGCATGCGGCTCCTCGATGTAGGAGGGCATGGCCTCCCACTCGCCCGGGAATCGGTCGAGCACGATGTGGCCCTTGGGGTCCATGTAGAAGCGGCCCTCGCCATGCATGCGATAGGCCTGCTCCACGCAGTCATTGTATTCGGATGGCTTCAGAAGCCCGATCATCTCGCTGCGGCCGAGAATCAGCGTCTTGCGGTTTGCCCAGTTTTCCATGGTCGTGTTCCTCCTTGTTGTTCTAGCTGTTCATCCAGCCCGGCTTCCTGCGGCGGCTGAAGTCCGGGTTCCAGTCGAGTTTCGGCAGGTCCGACGGATAGGCCAGCGCGAGATCGTTCGGCGGCTTGATGACATAGCGCCGGTTGAACGGGGTCCAGGTGTATTGCGCGCCGGAGCGGATGATGTGCGGCCAGTCGGGATGGGCAAAGAGCGGGCGGCCGACGGCCACCAGGTCCCCGGCACCCGTTGCCAGCACCTCCTCGGAGTCCGCGCCATTGGCGATGCCGCCGTTGACGATCATCGGCTTGCCGCTGTGCTTGCGGATCACGTGCGGAATGGGCGTCGAACCATCCGAGGCGCGGTTATCCTTCCAGGCGAAGCTCGACCAGTGCAGCGTATCCGCCTCGATATCGGCCAGCGCCTCGCCCACGGCGCGGGCATAGGCGAGGCCGCCGGGCCAGGCGCCGGTGAAGTCATCGACGCCGTCCTGGCTAAGGCGGAGCGTGATGATCTTCTCGGGCCCGATGGCCTTGCGGACGCGCTCACACACCAGCTTGGCGAAGCGCACATTGTTGGCAGCCGATCCGCCATATTCATCCGTCCTGTGGTTGGTCTTGGGGTGGATGAACTGGTAGAGCAGGTAGCCGTTGGCGCCGTGGATCTCGACGCCGTCGAAGCCCGCCTCGACGGCGCGTGCGGCACCTTCAGCAAAGCCATCGGCCACGCGCGAGATCTCATCGAGGCTGAGCGCGCGGGCTGGCGGGAAGGTGACCTTCGGCCAGTCGCCGGTGATGCCGCGGTTGTGCTTCTCCTCATCCGTGTCGGTGTAGAGTACCCAGCCAGGGCTTTGCGTGTCGCTGGCGCTCACCGGGCTTTCGCCCTCATGGATGCAGCGCGGATCGCTGACGCGGCCGCCATGCATGAGCTGCAGCAGGATCGGAACCTTGTGGGCGTGGACGGCGTCGGTGACCTTCCGCCATGCGGCCACATGTTTCGCGTTGGCGATGCCGGGCTGGTTCAGATAGGCAACGCAGCCCAACTCGTCGTTCTCGAAGGTGGCCTCCGTGATGATGAGGCCAAGCCCGCCGCGCGCCCGGCGCGCATAGTAGGCCGCCATCTCGTCGGTGGGTGTTCCGTCCGCATGGGCGCACTGGCGCGTGAGCGGGGCCATGACGAGGCGGTTCGCGAGATCGAGCGCGCCGAGCCGATATGGCGAGAAAGTCCTGTCCAGTCCTGCACCCATCTTGCTCTTTCCTTCCTGTTATACGGCCGGCATCACCCCTGTTCGCCAGGGATCATCCGGTCATGTAGGTCTTGCCCACGGCGAGGCTCGCATCGACGAAGCGGCGCATGGCGCCGCTGATGCCGGCGCGGCGCCAGGCAAGATGGGTTTCGACGGTGATCGGCGGGTTGGTGACGATCGGGCGCGGCACGATCATGTGCTCCCCGCAGAAGCGCGGCATGCCGCAGAACACGGTGATGCCGACGCCGGCGGTGACGAGCCCCAATATGCCGGTGAGGCTCGAGGCCTCCTGGCCGATGGACAGCACCTGGCCCGCCTTCTGGAAGGCATCGACCACGATGCGCCGGAAGGTCGGCCATTCGGAGGTGGTGCCCATGATGAGCTCCTCCTTCGCCAGATCCTCGATGGTGAGCGAGCGCTTGGCGGTGAGGGGGTGGCGGGGCGGCAGCAGCGCCACCAGCTTGTGGCGCGCCACGGGCCGCGACTCGATCTCCGAACTCTGGAAGGCGCCTTCGATGAAGCCGAAGTCGATCTCGCCCTGCAGGATCTTGTCGCGCTGGGCGGGCGAGGTGAGATAGGTGAGTTCAAGTTGCACGTCCGGGTTGTTGCGCCTGAACTCCCGCGTGATGTCGGGGACGAGGGAATGGCCGGTGATCGTGGTGTAGCCGATGCGGAGCCGCGCCTTGGTGCCGGAGGCCAGAAGGCGCGCGGTGCTTTCCGCGACATCGACGCGCCGCAGGATCTCGAGTGCTTCTTCAAGCAGGTAGCGGCCGGACTCGGTGAGGCGCACCTTGCGCGTGGTGCGCTCGAGAAGCTTGGCGCCCATCCGCTCCTCCATCTCGAGCACGATGCGGCTCACCGCCGGTTGCGCCATGCTCAGCCGTGCGGCTGCCCGGTGGAAGTTGAGTTCCTCCGCCACGGCGACGAATGTGCTGAAGTGCTTCAGGTCGCAGCGCATGGATTGATGCGTTTTCGGAATTAACACTTGTCAAATTAGTATTTCACAGACTTTGAGCCTGTGTCTAGTCTGCTGCGAAAAGAACAAGAAATGAAATCCGGGTGGAGCGAACAGGTGCCGATTGGCAAGCGTGGCTGAGGCTCAGAACCGTCGAAATATTGTGCGTTTGGCGCATTTTCTGGCATGCGCGCAATCTTCGCGGACTCATGTCCGCGCGGTCTCCGCCGCGCCGCAAGGCTCCGCACGGGAGCCCGGCGATAAGCTTTATCAATCCAGGCAAACGGGGATACGAGGATGATCCGCATCGGGGTGGACGTCGGCGGCACCTTCACCGACATCGTGCTGGAGCGCTCCGGCGATGGTGGCGCGCAGCAGATTGTGGTGACCAAGGTGCCGAGCACGCCCCACGACCAGTCGGAGGGCGTGGTGCAGGGCATCCTGAAGGTCTGCGGCATGGCGGGCGTTCAGCCTTCCCAGGTCGACGCGGTGTTCCACGGCACCACGGTGGCGACCAACATGGTGATCGAGCGGGCTGGGGCGCGTGTCGGCATGCTCACCACCCGCGGCTTCCGCGACATCCTGCACATGGCGCGCCACAAGCGCCCGCACAATTTCTCGCTCCAGTTCGACCTGCCGTGGCAGTCGAAGCCCCTGGTGAAGCGGCGCGACCGGATCGTCATCAGCGAGCGCATCATGCCGCCCGATGGCACGATCACTGTGCCCCTCAACGAAGACGAGGTGAAGCAGGCGGCGGAGCTCTTCGCCAAGCGCGGCATGGACGCGGTGATCATCTGCTTCCTGTTCTCCTTCCTCAACAACACGCATGAGCAGCGTGCGAGGGAGATCGTGCGCAGGGTCCTGCCCGATGCCTTCGTCTCCTGTTCTTCCGACGTGGTGAACACGATCCGTGAGTACGAGCGCTTCTCGAGTGCCGCGATGAACGCCTATATCGGGCCCCGCACATCGGTCTATCTGCGCGCGCTCGAAGGGCGGCTGCGGGCCAGCGGCATCACGGCCATGGTGCGCATCATGCAGTCGAATGGCGGCATCTCCACCATCGAGAACTCGAGCGAGCGGCCGATCGGCCTCTTGCTCTCGGGCCCCGCGGGCGGCGTCATCGCCGGGCGCTGGACGGGCGAGAACTGCAGCAAGCAGAACGTCATCACCATCGACATCGGCGGCACCTCCGCCGACATCAGCGTCATCGAGAACGGCCAGCTGCGCATCAAGAACCCGCGCGACACGGAAGTGGCGGGCCTGCCGGTTCTGGTGCCGATGATCGACATCGACGCCATCGGTGCCGGCGGCGGCTCGATCGCCTACATCGATCCGGGTGGTGCCTTCCGCGTCGGCCCGCGCTCGGCGGGTGCCGTGCCGGGGCCTGCCTGCTACGGCAAGGGCGGCGAGGAGCCGACCGTGACCGATGCGCAGGTGGTGCTGGGCCGCATGGATCCCGAACATTTCCTCGGCGGCGACCTGACGATCGATGCCTCGCTCTCCGAGAAGGCGATTGCGAAGCACATCGCGGGCCCCCTCAAGATGAATGTCGAACAGGCGGCACTCGGCATCCTCAAGATCATCAACAACAACATGGCGCTGGCGATCAACGCCAACTCGGTCGCCAAGGGTGTTGACCCGCGCAACTTCTCGCTCATGGGTTTCGGCGGTGCGGGCCCGCTCCATTCCGTCTCGCTCATGGAGGCGATCCACGCCAAGGACGTGATCGTGCCGGTGCAGCCCGGCATCACCGCCGCAACGGGCCTTCTGGTCACCGACCTCCAGTATGAATACACGCAGTCCACGCTGATCGTGCTCGACACGGCTACCCCCGAGGACTTCGCCCGCGTCAACCAGGTGCTGGACGGCCTCATGGCGCGCGCCCACCAGCAGCTCGAGGCCGATGGCATTCCGAAGGCGCAGCGGCGTTTCCGCCAGATCGCCGAATGCCGCTACGTCGGCCAGGGCTTCGAGCTGCGCGCGGACATTCCGGACGGACCGCTCGGCAAGGAAAGCGCTGCGGTGGTCATCGAGAACTTCTACCTCGCGCACAAGCAGGTCTATGGCCACGCCTTCCGCGACCAGTCCTGCGAGATGGTGACGCTCCGCGTCATCGCGACGGTGGCGGTGGAGACGCTGACGCTTCCGAAGCTGGCGCATGGCGGCCGCCGCAACCCGGCGGAGGCGGAAATGTACCGCAGGAGGACGGTGTTCGACGACGGCAAGGCGCTGGAGACGCCGCGCTACAACCGCGACAGGCTGCTTGCCGGCGACTCGATCGAGGGTCCTGCACTCATCATCCAGCACAATTCCACCACCATGGTGCCGCCTTGCTACACCGCCGCGGTGCTGGCCTATGGCGACATGCTGATCACCCGGAACGCGGAGCACAGGTCATGACCAGGGACGTCGACCCGATCACGCTGCAGGTCATCGGCGGCGCCTTGCATTCGATCGCCGAGCAGATGGGCAATGTGCTCTACCGCATGAGCTATTCCTCGATCATCCGCGAGAGCCAGGACCTGGGTGCCGGCCTGTTCGACCGCGACTACAACACGCTCTGCGAATCCGACTCGACGCCGATGCACATCGGCTCGCTGCCGGGCTATCTGCGCGGCATCGAAAAGACCGTGCCGCTGGACGCCTGGAAGCCCGGCGACTGCGTGATCCACAACCATCCCTATTTCGGGGCCAGCCATTCGCCCGACATCGCCATCGTCATGCCGGTGTTCTTCGAGGGCGAACTCGTGGGCTTCTCCGCCAACACCGCGCACCACGTCGACATCGGCGCCGCAACACCGGGCCTCGTCATCGACATTCCGGACGTCTTCGCCGAGGGCATGCTGCTGAACGGGCTGAAGCTCTACAACGAGGGCCAGCGCAACGAGGCGCTGTGGAAGTACATT
>JADCDC010000329.1 GCA_020252385.1 Aestuariivirga sp. | reverse complement strand
GTCAGTTCTGCGGCTGCTGCTGGCGGCGCTGCAGTTCAGGCAACGGCAGATAAGGCACGACACCCTGCCCACCGGCGCCCTGCTCCACGATGACCTTGTTGGTCTGGCCCAGGATCTGCTCCATGGTCTCGAGGAAGATGCGCTCGCGGGTCACGCCGCGGGCGTTCCTGTACTGCTCGTAGACCGAGAGGAAGCGAGCCGATTCACCTTCGGCCTGCGCCACCACGCTGGCCTTGTAGGCGTTGGCGTCTTCGATGAGCTTGGCGGCTTCACCATCCGCCAGGCGGAATTGCTGGTTGCGGTACTGCTCGGCCTCGTTGATCAGCTGCTGCTGGTTCTGGCCGGCGCGCACCACTTCGGCGAAGGCGTCAGCCACCTCGCGCGGCGGCTGCACGTCGCCGAGGTTGATCGAGGTGATGGTCACACCCGCCTTGTATTCGTCCAGGAGGTTCTGGGTGATTTCCATGACCTGCGCCTCGACCGCGTTCTTGCCGGTCGTCAGGATGGCCTGGGCGCGGGTCTGGCCCACCACCTCGCGCATCGCCGACTGCGAGACGGAGCGGATGGTGCGCTCCTGGTCGGCGACGTTGAACAGGAAGCTCTGGGCATCGTTGATGCGCCAGAACACCGAGAAGGGCACGCTGATGATGTTCTTGTCGGAGGTCAGCATCTGGCCTTCGTTGCCTTCGCTGCCGATGTTGATCTGGCGCACCGCGCCGACGCGCGGCTTCTCCATGGTCTCGACCGGCCAGAGGGCGAAGTGCAGGCCGGGCTCGGCCACGCGGTCGAAGGTGCCGAAGCGGAGGACCACGCCGCGCTCGTCCGGCTGGACCTGGTAGATCGAGTTGTAGACCACGAACAGCGCGATCAGCACGATCGGGATGATCCAGCTGAAGCGCCCGCCGCCGCCCTGCGGCAGCACCTGCTTCAGCCTGTCCTGGCCCTTGCGGATCAGGTCGTCGAGATCGGGCGGGTTGGGGCCGCGGCCACCGCCGCCGCCCTGGTTCGGACGGCGCGGACCGCCTCCACCGCCCTGGCCCCAGGGACCCTGGCCCCAAGGACCCTGGTTACCGCCACCGCCTTCCGAATTCCACGGCATTCAAGTCACCCCATGTGTTGTCTTCGTGGTGATACGCAACGTGCCCGAGGATATAGGTAGGCTGCGGCACAAAGTCCACGGCGTTGGAATGCCTTACATTTTTGTCATGCGGTCGAGGGTCCTGAGCGTGAAGGCGGCGGAATCCCGCTCAGCCCTCGGGTGCACCTCGCGGGCCACCTCCCGCCATTCCGCCGGATCCAGCGCCGGAAAATGCGTGTCTCCCGCAACCTCGAGGTCCACCTCGGTGAGATAAATGCGATCGACCAGTGGCCAGAACAGCCGGTAAACCTCGCCCCCGCCGATCACCGCCACCTCGGGTGCGGTGCCGCACAGGCGGAGCGCATCGCCGGGGGTGTCCACCACCTCGGCCCCCTCCGCGGCAAAGCCATCCTGCCGGGTGAGAACGATGTTGCGGCGGCCGGGCAAGGGCTTGCGTGGCAGGCTGTCCCAGGTCCTGCGGCCCATGATCACCGGCTTTCCCATGGTGATCTCCTTGAAGCGCTTCAGGTCGGAGGAGATGTGCCAGGGCAGGCCGCCCTCCCGGCCGATCACACCGTTCCGCGACACGGCGACCACATAGGAAATCATGAGCCGAGCCTTTCCAGTGCGGGGCCTGAAATCTTGCAGAAGCAAACGCCGTCCTCGATCCGGGCGCCGTGGACCTCGTAGAATCGGCGCGCGTCGGCGTTCCAGCCCATCATGAGCCAGGTGACGGCCTCGGCCTTGCGACCAACGGCCATCTGCGCGACCGCCTCGAACAGCGCCTTGCCGATACCTTGGCGGCGGAATGGCGGCATCACCGAGATATCCTCCATGTACATCGTCTCGCGGCCACGGAAGGTCGAATAGCTCCTCTGCCAGGTGGCACAGCCCGCGGGCGTACCGTTCCAGAAGGCGATCAAGGCGCCGTTGACGGCATGGGGATCGGCGAGGAAGCGCTCATAGTCGCCGGGTTCGGCGGTAAACGGGGCCTCATGGTGCCGGGCCAGTTCACGCAGCATGGCGTGGATCGTGTCGCCGTCCCCCGGCCCCGCCTTGCGGATCGCCACGCTCATGTGGCGAGTGCTTCGAGTTCGGGGCCGGTCAGCCGGTAGACCGTCCAATCGTCCACCGGCTTTGCCCCCATCGCCTCGTAGACGGCGATCGAGGGCGTGTTCCAGTTCAGCACCGACCACTGGAAGCGCGGCAGCCCCTCCGCCACGCAGCGCCGGGCAAGATGCTTCAGGAGGGCCTTGCCAATGCCCCTGCCCCGCAACTGCGGCTCGACGTAGAGGTCCTCGAGGTAGATCCCAGCCTTTCCGGCGAAGGTCGAGAAATTGTAGAACCACAGGGCGAAGCCCGCGGGTGCACCCTCCCAGAAGGCCAGTTCGCAATGGCAGCGCGGGTTCTTGCCGAACAGCGCCTCGCGAATGTCGTCCTCGCTGGCGGCCACTTCGTGGAGAAGCTTCTCATAGTCCGCCAGCTTGCGGATGAAGTCATGGACCAGCCCCACCTCGCTGGCGCGGGCCTCCCTGATCTCGAGCGTCATGCCGCACCTCCCTGGCCTGCGAAGACGATCAGCGCATAGGTGCCGTTCCACGCGCCGTGACAGATGATCGGCACCCACAGGCTGCCGAAGCGGTACATCATCCAGCCGAAGGCCAGCCCCATGATGAAGATGAGGCCGATCGACAGCCAGGGCTCCGAAGAGTGGAGCAGCGCCCAGCTGGCGGAGGTGATGACCGTGGCCCCCGAAACGCCGAGCCTGGTCTGCGACAGGGCCGAGAACAGCTGGCCGCGGAAGATCACCTCCTCCGCCAGCGGCGCCCCGATGGCGATCGAGGGGAAGACCAGCAGGAACAGCCAGGGCTCGTTGGCGATGT
>JADCDC010000328.1 GCA_020252385.1 Aestuariivirga sp. | reverse complement strand
GCGACGACTCCCGGCAGGGCGAGGGCCTCCGCGCAGTCGATCGAGAGGATGCGGGCGAAGGCCAGCGGTGCGCGCACCACCCGCATGTGCAGCAGCCGAGGGAAGCGGTAGTCGGCGGCGAAGCATCCCTCGCCCCGCAGCAGGGCTTCGTCCTCGAGTCGCTTGACCGCTTTGCCGATGCCACCCATGGCCGGGGTCAGGACCGCGCCTGCCCGCGCATCTGCGCTGCCGCGACCCGCACCGACTTGACGATGTTCTGGTAGCCCGTGCAGCGGCAGAGGTTCGAGGAGAGCAGATCGCGAATGTCGTCATCCGACATGTCGGGGTTCTCCTCGAGCGCGCCCACGGCCAGCATCAGGAAGCCGGGCGTGCAGAAGCCGCATTGCAGGCCGTGATGTTCCCAGAAGGCCTGCTGCAACGGATGAAGCGACCCGTCGGCGGCGGCCAGACCTTCGACCGTGCGGATCTCCGCGCCTTCCGCCTGCACCCCGAACATCAGGCAGGACCTGACCGGCTTGCCGTCGACCAGCACCGTGCAGGCGCCGCAAACGCCGTGCTCGCAGCCCACATGGGTGCCGGTGAGGCCGCAGTCCTCCCGCAGCACGTCGGCCAGCGACTTGCGCGGCGCAGCGTTCACCGTGTGCGCCTTGCCGTTGATGTTCAGCGTGAAAGTGCGCGATTCAGCCATGGGGAGAGATTCCAGCCTTTCGTAGCAGGTCCCTGATGCGATCGGGTGTTGCGGGCATCTCCAGCGCCTCGATGCCGAAGGGCGACAGGGCATCGGAGATCGCGTTGAGCACCGCGGCCGGAGCACCGATGGCGCCGCCCTCGCCCACGCCCTTGGCGCCGGTGACCGTCGCAGGCGATATGGTTTCCATGTGCACGATGTCGATCTCGGGGATCTCGGCCGCCGTCGGCGGCAGGTAGTCGGCGAAGGACGCCGTCAGCAGATTGCCAGCGTCGTCATAGACAACTTCCTCGTAGAGCGCGTTGGCGATGCCCTGGGCCACGCCACCGGCGATCTGTCCATCGACGATCATCGGGTTGATCAGCACGCCGGCATCCTCGACCACGAGGAAGCGGCTGATCGACACGCCGCCGGTTCCGATGTCGACCTCCACTTCCGCGACATGGCAGGCGTTGGAGAACGTGCCGCCGGGGTCGTAGAGAGCGGTGTCGCGCAGGCCCGCGCCGACTGCGGGGAACTTGTAGCTCTGATGATAGGCGGCGCGCGCCGCGTCAGCGATGGCGAGGGAGCGGTTGGTCTGGCGCACCCGTGCCAGCCCGTCGGCCAGCTCGATCGCCTCCGGTTCCACCTCGAGGAGCGTGGCGGCCACCAGCCGGATCTTGTCGGCAAGCTTCGTGGCAGCGAGCTTGGTGGCGCCGCCCGCAATCACCATCGAGCGGCTGGCGAAGGTTCCCCAGCCATAGGGTGTCGCGTCGGTATCGCCGGAAATCACCCGCACATGCTCGGGCGAGATCCCCAGTTCGTCGGCCACAAGCTGGGCGAGCGCCGTCTTCAGCCCCTGGCCGTGCGGCGAGGCGCCGATGCGGACGTCCACATAGCCGGACGGATCCATGGTGCAGTCGACGTTCTCGTAGCCCGGCACGATCTGCATCTTGCGGGCGGCGAAGGCCGGCGTGCCATAGCCGCTGCGCTCGCTGAACACCGACACGCCGAGGCCGATGTAGCGGCCCTCGTCCCTGAGTCGCTTCTGCCGGGCGCGAAATTCGCCAAGGCCAATTCTCTGCTCGGCCGCCTCCATAGCCTCGAGATAGGTCGCGGGGTCGTAGACCAACCCGGTGGGCGACTTGTGGGGAAAGTGCTTGATCAGGTTGCGCCGCCGGATGTCCCACGGGTCGATGCCCAGACGCCGCGCGGCGACGTCCATCAGCCGCTCCATGGTGAGGGTGAGCATCGGGCGCGACACGCCGCGGTATGGCGCCATCATGCAGGTGTTGGTGGTGACGCCACGCGAGCGCACGCCATATTCAGCGAAATCGTAAGGGCCCGGGAGCTCCGCGAAGGCCATCAGCGGCTCGACCCCGCAGGTCACCGGATAGCAGGAGAAGGCACCCACATTGGAGCGGAGATCAGCGTCGATGCCAAGCAGCCGTCCATCCGCGGCGAAGGCACCCTTCACCCCGAAGACCTGGTCGCGGGAGTGGCTGGCCGCAAGGAAATTCTCGCGCCGGTCCTCGATCCAGGCGACATCACGGCGCAAGTGCCGCGCCAGCCAGACCAGCACGGCATATTCGGGAAACAGCGACATCTTCTGGCCGAAGCCGCCGCCGACATCGGGTGCGACCACACGCAGGTCGGTCTCGCGCATGCCGAGCACATCGGCGATCCCGGTGCGCAGCATGTGCGGCATCTGCACGGACGCAGTCAACGTGACGCGGCCGGACGCCGGATCGAATTCGGCCAGCCCGCCCCGCGGTTCCATCGGCGCCGCCGACTGCCGCCCCGAACGCAGCGTGATGGCGACGACGGCCGCGGCCTCGGCAAAGGCCTGGTCAAGACCCGGCGTCTTCATCCGGCCTTCGACCAGCACATTGCCCGGCGCCTCGGCATGGACCTGGCGGGCTCCCTCCGCCAGCGCCGCATCGACATCGACGACCGCCGCCGAGGGATCGATGTCGACATAGACCTGCTCCGCCAGATCCTCCGCGTCGGCCTGATCCCGCCCGACCACCACGGCAACCGCCTGCCCCGTATGGACCACACGGTCGACCGCCAGCAGCGGCTGGCCCACGGCGCGGTAGTCTGGACGCTCGAGGATCGGACGGATGGGCTTCGTGCCCGCAAGGTCGCGGGCGGTGAAGACGCTCGCCCCGTCGGGAATGTCGATGCCCAAGATGGTGCCGGCAGCCACCGGACTGCGCACGAACTTCACGGCGGCGGCAGTGCTCGAACGGTCGGCGACGAAGCTGCCCCTGCCCAGCAGCAGGGCCGGATCCTCGAAGCGCCGAAGCCTGCGGCCGATCCAGGTCAACTTGCTGCCTCCGTCAGCGCCCGCTCGACGACGGTGGCCACCAGATCCTTGCGATAGTCCGCGCCGCCATGGATGTCGCCGCTCGGCGATGCCAGGTCACGCGCCGCGGCGGCGGCCTCGCGGAACGTCGCAGCGTCCGCCAGCCGGCCTTCCAGCATCCGCTCGACCGGAAGGAGGCGCAGCGGCCGGTCCGCCGCGGCACCGAGGCCGAGCCTGGCCCAGCGGATGACGCCGCCATCGACCACCAGCACCGCGAGCGCCATGGCCAGGGCGAAATCGCCCGCACGGCGCGAAAACTCGTAGAAGCCGCCGCGCGCGCCCGGCGGCAGGGCCGGAATCTCGATCGCCGTCAGCAGTTCGTTCTCGGCGACCGCCGTCGTGAACAGCCCGCGGAAGAACTGGTCGGCCGGCACCTTGCGCTCGCCTGCCGTGCTGGCAATGGTCATCTCCGCCGAGAGCGTGGCCGCGACGAGGCACCATTCGGAGGCGGGATCGGCATGGGCGAGGCTGCCGCCGAAGGTGCCGCGCTGGCGGATCGGATAATGCGCGATATGGCGGACGACGCGGGACAGCAAGCGGGAGAGTTCGCTGTCATCGGCCGGCTGATGAAAGGCAGCATGGCGGACAAGGGCACCGATGCGCAGACCCTGGGCGCCATCCTCCAGCCTGCCCAGTTCCTTGAGGTCATTGATGTCGATCAGTATCTCCGGCCGGGCCAGCCGGAAATTCATCGCCGGGACCAGGCTCTGGCCGCCCGCCAGCACCTTGCAGTTTCCACCATGCCCGGAAAGCAGTTCGAGAGCCTCCGCCAGACGAGCAGGACGGTGGTAGTCGAACCGGGCAGGCTTCACCGAGATTTACTCCCGTTCAAATAACTTGAAACTGGCTAGCATGGCCCCGTTTGTCTGTCCATGGCGCGTCGCGTGGGAGCCCTCGGGTGGTTGGCTGCATATGCGCGCTTGCGCAACCTCACTGGTGGCACAGGCGGGAAAGCCGGCGCGCCGCATCAGATCCACCATGACCTTTGAGGCATAGGGCGGCCAGCCTCGGTTCAGTGCGAAGCGCTCAATGCTGAGGAGGCCCGGATACCTTTCGATGCCGCGCCT